>JAUSQB010000237.1 GCA_030652715.1 Rugosibacter sp. | reverse complement strand
CACCCATGGTGCCTTGGCGGGGTTGTCTCGTCTGGCGCTTGAAGACGACGGCACGGTGTACGCCGAGGCGGGTGTGGCAACCCCTAAGCTTGCGCGCTTTGCCGCGAATCACGATTTTGCCGAAGCGGAATTTTTCGCCGGTATTCCAGGCACCGTCGGGGGGGCACTGGCCATGAATGCCGGGTGTCATGGTGGGGAGACCTGGCGTTACGTGACGCGCGTGTTGATGGTGAATCGGCAAGGTGAATGTGTGGCGCGTAGCGTGGACGATTTTGAGATTGGCTATCGCCATGTGCAGCCACAGCTTGATGCGGATGAGTTTTTTGTTGCGGCGTGGCTTCGCTTTCCGAGCGGTCAATCTGCCGTAGCGCGGATGCGTATTCGCGAACTGTTGGCACGACGGATTGCCACGCAGCCGCTGGGTTTGCCCAATGCCGGGTCGGTGTTCAGAAATCCTCCGGGAGATCACGCAGCACGCTTGATTGAGGCGGCAGGGCTCAAAGGAGCCTGGCTGGGTGGGGCGCAGGTTTCTGAAAAGCATGCGAATTTCATCGTTAATCCTGAGGGCAAGGCAACGGCAAAAGAGATAGAAATGCTCATTCACCAAATTCGTCTGGAAGTGAATAAAAAGTTTGCTGTAGCGCTTGTGCCTGAGGTGCGCATTGTTGGAGAAAATCCGGTTGGTGAACATTCAGTCGGGAAAAATCTGGTTGGAGAGAGTCTGTGAATTTTGGCAAAGTAGCCGTGATGATGGGCGGCAAATCGGCAGAACGCGAAGTTTCGCTAAAAAGCGGGGCGGCGGTGCTGTCGGCACTGCGTTCTGCGGGGATTGATGCCGCCCCGTTTGACCCGCAAGAGAAGCCCTTGGAGGCATTGCATGGCGAAAACTTCAGCCGTGTGTTTATCGCGCTGCACGGGCGAGGCGGGGAAGATGGCAGCATGCAGGGTGCGCTGAACCTGCTGAACATTCCTTATACCGGTAGTGGCGTGCTGGCTTCTGCACTGGCGATGGATAAATGGCGTTGCAAATTGGTTTGGGCCGCAGCAAACCTGCCTGTGCCTGACTATGAGATTGTGACGCCGACCAGCCACTTTGCCGACATCGAGGCGCGGCTGGGTTTGCCCTTGTTTGTAAAACCTGCGAATGAAGGTTCCAGTATCGGTATTAGCAAGGTAAAAGCACCCGGTGATCTGCGCGCAGCATTTGAGCTGGCGGCGAAATATGATACGTGCGTGATTGCAGAACGCTTTCTGGCGGGAGGCGAGTTTACTGTCGGGATTGTCGGAGAGCAGACATTGCCGGTGATCCGCATTGTTCCGCAAACCGAGTTTTATGACTTTGCCGCCAAGTATTCGCGTGATGACACGAAATACGATATCCCTAGCGGCTTGGGCGAAGCGCGGGAGGCGGAAATTCGTGCCATGGCGTTACGTGCATTTCAAGCACTGGGTGGTCGCGGGTGGGGGCGCATCGATGTGATGCTGGATGCAGAAGGCCGTGCCTGGTGCCTGGAAGCCAATACCTCGCCGGGCATGACAGATCATTCGTTGGTGCCGATGGCGGCAAAAGCTGCGGGGATTGCGTTCGGCGATCTGGTCATAAGACTACTGGCAGAGGCGCGCTGTGATTAAGGCCCAAGTGCGCAGAAATGGCAGCAACAACGACAAGGTCAGCAAAGCTGGCGGCAGCCTGTTTTGGGACTCTCACCGGCTGATCAATTCAGTGGCCGACCTGATTTTTATTTTTGGTGGTGTCCTCGTGGCCTGGGCTGGTTTGCTGCTCCTGCAGCGGTTGCCCATTCTGCCGATCAATCATGTCATTGTTGCTGCGGCGATTCCCCAGGTGTCTGCTACACAGATTGAACAGGTGTCGCGCAGCACGATTAGCGGAAACTTTCTCACTGTTAATCTGGCTGCAGCGCAGCACCCCTTTGAACAGTTGCCTTGGGTGCGGCGAGCCAGTTTGCGCCGCCAGTGGCCGGATAGCCTGGTGCTGACTTTTGAGGGGCAGCATCCCGTGGCACAGTGGTCCTCGCTGGATGGCGAGGCCCGGTTAGTCAATGAGTTTGGCGAAGTTTTTGTTGCTAATGTCCCCACGGGGCTGGCGCTGCCGGTGTTTTTCGGCCCGGAGGGTTCATCGGCGCAAATGCTTGCGCGCTACGCTGAGTTTGCAACACAACTGGCTGGCATTCAACGCGATCTGGTAGCGCTGCGGCTGTCACAGCGCGAAGCCTGGCAGCTCAAACTGGACGATGGCGTGGTGCTTGAGCTGGGACGTGATCAAGCCGACATGCCGCTGACTGCGCGCCTGGCGCGATTTACAACCCACTATGCCAGCGTGAAGGATCGCCTGCACACATTGAGTGTGGTGGATATGCGGTATCCCAATGGATTTACGCTTAAGGCGAGAAAAAGTTAATGAGCAAAGAAATCAAACGCGACCTGATTGTTGGCCTCGATATCGGCACCTCAAAGATTGTCGCGATCGTGGGCGAGGTTGACGGTGAAGGACGTCTTTCCGTGCTGGGGATGGGCATGCAGGAATCTATCGGCATCAAGCGCGGCATGGTGATCAACATTGAAGCAACGGTGAACTCAATCTCCAAAGCCATTGCTGAGGTGGAGATGATGGTCGGTTGCAAGGTGCGCGAAGTGTATACCGGGATTGCTGGCAGTCACATCAAGAGCAAGGATTCAAATGGTATGGCCGTGGTGCGTGATAAAGAAGTCACCTCGTTCGATGTGGATCGCGCCATTGAAGCGGCTAATGCCACGCCTATTTCTGCCGACGACCAGATTTTGCACACGTTGGTGCAAGAGTTTATCGTTGATGGACAGGATGGCGTCAAAGAACCCATCGGCATGGATGCAAGGCGTTTGGAAGTGAGGGTGCATCTTGTGACGGGCGCAGTGACCGCCGTGCAGAATATCGTTAAATGTGTGCACCGCTGCGGGCTGGAGGTAGTTGACCTGGTGTTGCAACCCCTGGCTTCAGGTTATGCCGTGCTGACAGATGACGAAAAGGATGTGGGTGTTTGCCTGGTGGATATCGGCGGCGGGACTACGGATATTGCCGTATTTGTGCAAGGTGCCATCCGACACACGGCAGTTATTCCGATTGCGGGTGACCAGGTCACTAACGATATTGCGATTGCTTTGCGCACATCAACGCAAGATGCTGAAGACATCAAAATGCGCTTTGGTGTTGCGCTTCAACAGCTGGCCAGCGCTGAAGAAATGATTGAAGTTCCGGGCGTGGGCGACCGGCCGGGATCCCAGCTTTCACGGCAAACCCTGGCAGGGTTTATTCAGCCGCGTATCGAAGAGATTTTTCAGCAGGTGCAAGAAGAGCTGCATCGCAGCGGCTATGAGCGGCTGTTGCGAGCGGGCATTGTACTCACCGGGGGTGCTGCGCAAATGCCAGGCATGAATGAATTGGGCGAGGAGGTATTTCATAACACCGTGAAATTAGTTACGCCGCTTTACGAAGGAAATTTGCGCGATTTTGTGCGCAATCCGCGCTATTCCACAGCCATGGGCTTGCTTCTGGAAGGTGTCGCGCAACGTCAGCGAGGGATGAAGGTGCAACACCCCAAGACATTCGTACAGGTTTTGGGCCGTATGCGAGCGTGGTTCGGTAAAAATTTTTAGGGTCGTCAGGTCAGTTGAGTTTTCAATCAGTTTTGATTGTGTAGTTATTTTTAAAGGAGACAACAATGTTTGAATTAGAAGAAGTTGCACCACAGGAAGACGCATCTGGTACCACGGTCATCAAGGTGGTAGGTGTTGGTGGCGCGGGTGGTAATGCGGTTGAACACATGATCCGGGAAGGTGTCGGTGGCGTGGAGTTCATTTGCTGCAACACCGACTCGCAAGCGCTGGATAAAAGCAGCGCGCATGTCAAGCTGCAGCTCGGCCCAGGCTTGGGCGCAGGCGGTAAACCTGAAAAAGCCAGAGAGCTTGCGCAGGCCGATCGGCAGCGCATTGCGGAAGTTCTGGAAGGTGCGCATATGGTATTTATTACCGCAGGCATGGGCGGAGGAACCGGCACCGGTGCCGGACCCGTGATCGCCGAGGTTGCGCGTGAATTAGGCATACTGACTGTTGCCGTGGTGACTAAACCGTTTGAATACGAAGGCCGACGCAAGCGACTGGCCGAAGAAGGTGTGACTGAGCTTGCGCAGTACGTCGATTCATTAATTGTGATTCTCAACGAAAAACTCGAAGAAGTCCTGGGTGACGATGTCAGCATGCTGGATGCATTTAAAGCGGCAGACAACGTGTTGCGCAATGCCGTCGGCGGCATTGCCGAGATCATCAATGTGCCGGGCCTGGTTAACGTCGACTTTGAAGATGTGCGCACGGTCATGGGCGAGATGGGCAAGGCCATGATGGGCTCGGCTATGGCTTCTGGCGTTGATCGCGCACGCATTGCTGCTGAAGAAGCAGTGGCCAGCCCGTTGCTGGAGGGCGTCGAGTTGTCCGGCGCGCGGGGTGTGCTAGTGAATATCACCGCGAGTAACACGCTGGGATTGAAAGAGTACAAGGATGTGATGAATACCATTCGTCAATACACAGCTGCCGAGGCCACTGTGATTTGCGGTGCCGTGTTTGACGAATCAATGGAAGACCAATTGCGGGTGACGGTGGTGGCAACCGGCTTGGGCGCAATTGCAGGCAAAGTGCGCAAGCCGGAAATGAAAGTTGTTGAGGCGATTGGTTTGCGCACGGGTACCGATAATTTTCACGTTTTTGATGCGACTCTGGGGCAGGTTGATTTATCGGGTGTGGCGTCAAGTTTGCGGAGCAATCTGCCACGTAACAGTCAGGCTGACGCAATGGCGGCTTCTGGTGTCGATAAATATGACATCCCCGCTTTTTTGCGTCGTCAGTCTGATTAACCAGCGCCAGACTCAAGGATAGACGCCACCGGGAAGTCTCCTCCTGGCGGCGTTTGTCCTGCATGTTAAAATTCGGCTTGTGCAATTATTGTTAACCTGTTGTTTTTACAAAAAGCTGTTTTCCATGGAATTGATTTCCAACTCGCTATGTTGCGCCAACGAACGCTGAAATCCCTTGTTAAAACTACTGGAGTGGGGCTCCACTCCGGGGCAAAGGTTGCGTTGGTTTTGCGTCCGGCCCCGGTGGATACCGGCGTGATTTTTCGCCGGGTTGATTTGATTCCTCCAGTGGAGCTGAAAGCTGACCCTTTTGGTGTCGGCGACACACGCATGGCTTCTTGCCTTGAGCAAAATGGGGCAAAGGTTTCGACCGTAGAACACCTCATGTCCGCCTTGGCTGGCTTAGGGATTGACAACATTTATGTTGATGTCGATGCGGCAGAGTTGCCGATCATGGATGGCTCGGCAGCACCTTTTGTTTTTTTGTTGCAGTCTGCCGGGATTGAAGAGCAGGCAGCGGCGAAGAAGTTCATTCGTGTCAAAAAAATGGTTGAAGTCAAGGAGGGGGACAAATGGGCGCGCCTTTCCCCATTCGATGGTTTCAGCCTGAATTTTTCCATAGTGTTTGCCCATCCAGCGTTCGCGCAGTCGGGTTCTAGCGCGCATATCGATTTTGCCGATCAGTCCTATGTGCGCGAAGTTGCCCGTGCGCGGACATTCGGCTTCATGCAGGATGTCGAAGTATTGCGCGAGCAGGGTTTAGCCTTGGGTGGCAGCCTTGAAAATGCCATCGTGATGGACGAGTATCGCGTATTGAATAATGACGGCCTGCGTTATGCGGATGAGTTCGTCAAACACAAAATACTGGATGCTGTCGGCGACCTTTATCTAGCCGGCCATCCGCTACTCGCGGCCTTTTCTGCCCACAAATCTGGCCATGCCCTAAATAATGCCCTGTTACGCGCCCTGCTGAGTGATGCATCCGCCTGGGAGATGGTGAGTTTTCTGCGGGTGGAGGATGCACCAGTCAAAGTGGCGGGACTTTATCCGCAATTGGCCTGAGTCAGTCGGATTAAGCCATGTTGATTCTCCGAGTTATAGGCATACTGGCCGTGCTAACCATAGGCAGCAGTGTTCTGGCCTGGTTATTTACGCGTGATCGGCGTTATTTGCTCCTGGCCAGCCGAGTTGCCAAGGGGGCTTTGCTCGTAGCGCTGGCTATCCTGGTATTGATGGCTGCTGAACGATTGATTATTCTGTAACGACTTTTATCAATCGTTCAAGTGCACGCTTGAGTGCAGATTCCGGCGGCATGTTTTGCGCGAGCAGAGTTAGTCCTTGCTTTTGTTGATATCCAGGTAATACAGGCCTTTGATGTATTTCTTTGGGCTGAACCGCAGGGCTGGCCTGCACGCTTACACCTACTTCGGTCACCTTTGTTGCAGGGGAAGTCAATGCAGCGGCAATGCGCGGGCCCAGTTGCCTGACTTTTGCGGCAACTGCGCTGTTGCTTGTGTGGATAAAAATTTTCCCCAGCCGAAAGTTGGCCACCCTGGCATGGGGGCGTAGCGCATCGGGAAGTACGGTTTCCAGGGCGCGTTGAAACTCCAGGAGGCGATGCGCATGGGCTGCTAACCGCGCTAAACCTTCCGTTGAAACCAGATGTTCCTGGAGACTTTTTGCCATCGCTTTAAATAATTATGGAAGGGGAGAAGGATGCCTATTATTCTCGTCCGATACCGGGTTGGCAAGAATAAGCGGCATTGCCCTGAATGGCATGCCAAATAGTGCCATGGCTGGATAGTCATTAGCGATGTTGCGGGTGGATAGAAGATGCGATGCCCCATGCTAAAATTATTCTTTTGCATTCGTCGGCCTTTGGCTTAATAAAGCAGGCTGCCTAACCCACATGATCTCCGGATTCCTCAGAAAATTTTTTGGCAGCCGTAATGATCGGCTAATCAAGCAGTATCGCCAAACCGTTGCGCAAATCAATGCGCTAGAAGGCGGCATGCAGGCACTCGATGATGTCGCATTGCAAGCGAAAACGGATGAGTTCCGCCGCCGTCATGCCGAGGGCGAATCATTGGATGCTCTGCTGCCTGAAGCATTTGCTGTTGTTCGTGAGGCCGGGCGACGCGTCCTGGGTATGCGCCACTTTGATATGCAACTGGTGGGCGGCATGGTATTGCACTACGGCAAGATTGCCGAAATGCGTACGGGGGAAGGCAAAACGCTTACGGCGACACTGGCGGTTTATCTCAATGCCTTGTCTGGCAAAGGGGTTCACCTGGTGACGGTAAATGATTATCTGGCCCGCCGCGATGCGGAATGGATGGGTCGTTTGTATCGCTTTTTGGGTCTTACGATCGGTATCAATCTTTCGCAAATGCCGCATGAGGCGAAACAGGCTGCTTACGCAGCAGATATCACCTACGGCACCAACAACGAATTTGGTTTTGACTATCTGCGCGACAATATGGTGTACTCGACGGCTGAGCGGGTGCAGCGCGGATTGAATTTCGCGATTGTCGATGAGGTGGATTCGATCCTCATTGATGAAGCACGGACGCCCTTGATCATTTCCGGCCAGGCCGAAGATCACACTGAACTATATGTCGCCATGAATGCAGTACCTCCGCTGATGACCCTGGGCGAGGCCGCTAAAAGTAATACTGAGAAAGACAGCGGCGACTACACCATTGACCTTAAGGCGCACCAGTTATTATTGACCGATGAGGGGCATGAAAAAGCCGAGAGTATTCTGACAAAGTTAGGTCTTCTGCCAGAAGGCAGCAGCCTGTATGAGCCGGCCAATATTCTGCTCATGCACCACCTGTATGCCGCGTTGCGGGCGCACAATCTGTACCACCGCGACCAACATTATGTTGTTCAGGATGGTGAAGTCACCATCGTCGACGAATTTACCGGCCGCTTGATGACCGGGCGGCGCTGGTCCGAAGGTCTGCATCAGGCGGTTGAAGCAAAAGAGAGTGTTGCCATTCAGGCGGAAAACCAAACGCTTGCCTCGATTACCTTCCAGAATTATTTCCGCATGTACGGCAAGTTGGCCGGCATGACAGGTACTGCCGACACGGAAGCCTATGAGTTTCAGCAGATCTATGGGCTTGAAACCGTCGTCATTCCAACCAACCGGCCGATGGTCCGGCGCGACGAGCATGATCAGATTTACCGTACGGCGCAAGAAAAATATACCGCGATCATTGCCGACATCCGCAGTTGTAAAGAGCGGGGGCAGCCGGTGCTGGTCGGCACCAC
>JAUSQB010000227.1 GCA_030652715.1 Rugosibacter sp. | reverse complement strand
GCCATATCCATCCTGACGCCGTCGCCACAGCAGGTTTTTCGACCGCCGAAGGCACCTCGGCCGCCTTCGGCTCGACAGTTGCTGTTGTATTTGTCGCAGGTTTATCTGCATCGGCAGCGGCCTGAGCATGCGCTAACGCATCAGCAGAAAATACCGTCTTGCCGCCTTTGGGTGCATGTATCAAGGTATCTGTTACAGTATTTTCAGATTTGATTTCGATCGGGCCGGATGCAGTAACTGGTCTAGCCACCGCAACCTGTATATCTCCCTCTGGCGGGGCAACGCGCAACAGTTGATCTACCTGGATAAGATTCGCGTTATCGAGTTGATTCCATGCTGCGACATCCCTGTAATCTTGACCATGCTCCAGAGCAATACTGTAAAGCGTGTCACCTTTCTTTACCAAATACATCCCCAGAGGAACTACTGTTTTAGGGGACGCACTGCTGCCCGTACTGCTGGCCGTCAGCCTGCTGCTGCGGTCCACCACAGGTACCGGGGCATAATTGGCGCAACCATTCAAGAATGCAAACAGCAGAATAAAGAAACAACGCATTATATTTATTCTACCCCCGCCAGCAGGGGCACAAAACGCACCGCATCAAATCGCGTTTCAATCCATCCGGATTCCGTGCGTTCAATCAAGAAAATCACTTGCTCCGCACCACTTGCAGAGGTCACAAGCGGCATCACCAATCGTCCGCCAGGCGCAAGCTGCGCGAGCAATGTTTGCGAAACCGTCTTTGAGGACGCCGCCAGGATAACTGTATCAAACGGCGCAGCCTCCGGCAGCCCAAGGTTGCCATCGGCATGCTTCAAACGAATACGCGTGAGCTTGAGTTGCCGCAGGTTGTCCCGCGCACGGGACAAAAGCGGCGCAATGCGTTCAACGCTAAAAACCTGTTTAGTCAAAATACTCAGCACCGCAGCTTGATAACCACAACCCGCGCCGATTTCGAGTGTTTTGCCTAAGCCATCACGCCCCTGAAGCAGAATTTCTATCATGCGCGCCACAACATAGGGTTGCGAAATAGTCTGTGCGAAACCTAACGGCAAGGCAGTATCGTCATACGCGCGGTTGGCCAGCGCAGGTTCAACAAACACGTGGCGAGGAATCACGCCCATGGCATGCAACACACGAGGGTCTTTTACGCCTTGCTCGCGCAAGCGCTCAACCATGCGTGTGCGTGTGCGCTGTGAGGTCATTCCGATGCCAGCTTGCGCTGATAAATTGAAAGCTGCGCTATCCATTGACGAGTTTGATCCATTGCTGCACATCGGCCATTTGACCGGCATGGGTTAAATCGATTTGCAGCGGGGTCACCGATACCCAGCCGTTATCGACCGCATAAAAATCAGTGCCTTCTCCCGCATCCGCCGCCGGGCCAGCTGCACCGATCCAATACACGGCCTCCCCTCGCGGGGTGACGGATTTGACCGCAGGTTCCGCTTTATGGCGGCGCCCAAGACGCGTCACCTGTATGCCACGCAACGCTTCATAAGGACAATCAGGCACGTTCACATTCAGCAATACCGGGTAATTGAACCCTTGCGCAGCAAACCGCTGCACCAACTCGCTTGCCACTCGACCAGCGGTAGCGAAATGCTTGCCTGCATAGCTGGCCAGAGAAATAGCAATGGCCGGCACACCCAGTAAATGCCCTTCCATCGCGGCAGCCACAGTGCCTGAATAAATCGTATCGTCGCCCATGTTAGCGCCCAGATTGATGCCTGAGACCACCATGTCCGGCTGCTCGGGCAGCACCCCGGTAACGGCCAGATGCACGCAATCGGAAGGAGTGCCGTTAACATACTGAAAACCATTCTCCGCCCGGCGCAAGTGCAACGGACGATCCAGCGTAAGCGAATTGCTCGCCCCGCTGCGGTTACGCTCTGGCGCCACCACAGTGATCTCGCCCAAGCCCGCCAGGCTAGCCGCCAGCTGGATAAGCCCTGGGGCAAGATAGCCATCGTCGTTGCTGAGCAGAATGCGCATGAAATAAGCCGGGCAGTAAAGTAATACGGTGTAAGACGGTGTAAAACCAAAACAGGAAACCATTTTAGCCCATCCCCTGCCACCGCCAATGCGTGGAATAAGGATAGGATGCGCCACCATGAAAATAATTCTTCACGCTTCAGCGAGCGACCTTAGCGATGCGGACTGGGCAAGCCTTGACCATCACAATGATCCGTTCACCAGCGGTGCTTTTTTGCGCATCGCTGAAAAAGTCGGCGCTGCCGATACGGCACTAGGTTGGCAGGCGCAGCATCTGGCGCTGTATGACGAAGCCGCGCCCGAGGGTGAAAAGCTTATCGGACTGTTACCACTCTATCTGCGCACGCATTCCTTCGGCGATTTTTCGCATGACTGGCATTGGGCTGCCGCCTGGCAAAACGCAGGCTTGGCCTACTATCCCAAACTGGTCAGCGGCGTTCCCTTCACCCCATCTCCCGGTCCGCGCCTGCTGGTGCGGCAAGGCGTCGCACGGCTGCCTGTGGTGCAGGCGCTGATCGAAGCCGCCATTGATATTGCCCGCACGCAACAGGTTTCTTCCTGGCAATGTTTATTCGTCGAAGAAGCCGACCATGACGCGTTAGCCACCGCAGGCCTGTTGATCCGGCGTGGCGTGCAATTTCACTGGATCAACAAAAATTACGCCAATTTTGATGGCTTTCTTGTCGGTTTTACAGCCGATAAGCGCAAAAAACTCAACCGCGAACGTCGCGCCGTACATGAGTCCGGCCTGCGGCTAGGCGTTCTGCATGGCGATGAAATTGATGCGGCACTCTGGCGCGTGATTCATCGTCAATACCGCGACACCTTCGCCCGCTACGGTAACCATCCCGCTTTTCCGCTGGAATTTTTTATCCAGGCCAGCGCCGCACTCGGCCGCCAACTACTGGTATTTATCGCGTATCAAGATGAACAACCCGTCGCCTCCGCCATTTGCTATCGCGATGCCACCACGCTTTACGGGCGGCACTGGGGCACGGAAGTCGATGTGCCCAGCCTGCATTTCGAGCTGTGTTATTACCAGGGCATAGACTACTGCATTGCACACGGCCTGCAACGCTTTGAACCCGGCGCGCAAGGCGAACACAAGCTCGCCCGCGGCTTTGAACCTGTGCCCACACACTCCGCCTACTGGATTGCCGACCCCAACATGCGGCGTGCAGTGGAAAATTTCCTGGCCAGAGAAACCGAAGCAATGGAAGATTACGCGGCAGAGACAGCCAGCCATTTGCCATTCAAAAACCCCATTGCACATTAAAACTCTGGGTGCGTATTCCTGAATTCGAAGAAAATTCGATATAGCACATAAAACTTTACACTTAGCGCCGTCTCGTCAGCGCCGACTTTCGGCATGCCAACTTATCGCGACGATCCACCTGCAAAGTTTTCAAAGCGTGTGTATTCACCAATAAATGTCATGCGCGCCGTACCCACGGGGCCGTTACGGTGCTTGCCGATGATCACCTCCGCGGTGCCTTTATCGGGCGTATCCGGTTTGTAATATTCTTCGCGGTACATCATCATGATGATATCGGCATCTTGTTCAATGGCACCGGATTCGCGCAAGTCGCTCATCAAGGGGCGCTTGTCGGTGCGCTCTTCCACTTTTCTCGATAACTGCGAGAGCGCGATGATGGGCACTTGCAGCTCTTTGGCGAGAGCCTTGATGGAGCGTGAAATTTCTGAAATTTCGGTTGCCCGGTTTTCGCCGTAACCGTTCGAGCTCATGAGTTGCAGGTAGTCGATGACGATCAGGCCGAGCTTGCCAAACTGCCGATGCAAGCGCCGTGCACGAGCACGCAGGTCGGTGGAATTGATCGCGCCAGTTTCATCAATATGAATCGGCGCTTCATGCAGCTTGCCTAGTGCTACCGTCATGCGATCCCATTCGTCGTCCGTTAAGCGGCCAGTGCGCAGCTTGCTTTGATCAATGCGTCCGACGGAAGAAAGAAAACGCGTGGCGAGCTGTGGGCCGGACATTTCCAGACTGAAAATGGCCACCGGCTGGCGCAGTTCAACGCCGACGTGTTCGGCAATATTCAGTGCAAAGGCGGTTTTACCCATGGAGGGGCGGCCGGCGACAACGATCATATCGCCTGGCTGCAAGCCGGATGTCATGCGGTCAAGATCGACAAAGCCCGTTGGCACGCCGGTGATGTCCGACTGGCTGTCGCGCGCAAGTAATGCTTCCATGCGCTCAACCACCTCACCCAGCAAGGGTTGAATCTGCACAAAGCCGCCGCTATCGCGGTTGCCGGTTTCGGCAATTTCCAGAATGCGGCGTTCGGCGTCATCCAATAGCTGCTTAACGTCACGCCCGGCAGGGTTCAACGCCTGGCCCGCAATTTCATCACCCACGGTAACCAGTTGCCGCAAAATAGCGCGCTCGCGCACGATTTCAGCATAG
>JAUSQB010000225.1 GCA_030652715.1 Rugosibacter sp. | reverse complement strand
GCCGGGCCGCCGATGTCGATATTCTCAATCGCTTCATCAAGCGTCACGTCCGGCTTGGCGACGGTCTCTTGAAAAGGGTACAGGTTCGCCACGACCAGATCGATCGGCGCAATGCCGTGCGCTGCCATCGTTGCCAGATGTTCGGGCAGATCGCGGCGGCCGAGAATGCCGCCATGCACTTTCGGGTGCAGCGTCTTGACGCGGCCATCAAGCATCTCGGGAAAGCCCGTGTAGTCGGCAACATCGGTGACGGGCAAACCCGCCTCGCGCAGCAGTTTGGCGGTGCCGCCGGTGGAGAGCAGTTGGATGCCGAGTTGTGTCAGGCCGCGCGCAAAATCGACAATGCCATGCTTATCGGAAACGCTGATCAGCGCTTGAGTGACTTTCATTGAAACCTCAAAGATGAATTACAAAAGATGATGGTCTTGTAGCATGCGGCGTAGCGTGCCGCGACTGATACCGAGAATTTCTGCGGCGACAGTTTGTTTGCCTTCGGCTTGTTCCATGACCACTTCAAGTAGTGGCAGCTCCATGGTTTTGAGCAACATGTCGTACAGCGCGTGGGGTGTTTGTCCGTCCAGATCGCGGAAATAGCGCTTGAGATTGCGGCGGATGCAGTCGGCGATTTCGCTACTCATGCGGCCTGTGCCTCGATAAATGCCTCGTCAAATGACAGTCGCTCGTTAGCTGCCGCCTGCGCATAAAAAAACTCGTCCGTTGCGGCTAATTGTGCCACCGGATTTTGTATCTGGTTCATGGCGTAGCGAAAGTGTGCCGCGCTGGCAATGCCCTTGGTGTACCAGCTGATATGTTTGCGCGCAATTTTGACGCCGGTTTCTTCGCCGTAAAACTCATACAGGTCAGCCAGGTGATGGCGCAGCACCGCATGAATTTCAGCTACGCGAGGGGGCGGCAAAATCTCGCCTGTGTTTAGATAATGCGCAATTTCGCGAAAGATCCAGGGGCGCCCTTGCGCCGCGCGGCCTATCATCACGCCATCAGCACCCGTGGTGTCGAGCACAAACTTGGCTTTTTGCGGCGTGGTGATATCGCCATTGGCAATCACCGGAATGCGCACGAGTGATTTGACCAGCGCAATGGTGTTGTATTCGGCCTCGCCCATATACTGGTCAGCGCGTGTGCGGCCATGAATGGCCACAGCGCGGATGCCGGATTCTTCGGCGATGCGGGCAATGGTCGGGGCGTTTTTGTTTTCGCGATTCCAGCCCGTGCGAAATTTCAGCGTGACCGGCGTATTGGGCACGGCAGCCACCACGGCCTCAAGGATTTTGGCAACTAGCGCCTCGTGCTGCATGAGAGCGGATCCTGCCATGACATTGCACACTTTTTTCGCCGGGCAGCCCATATTGATGTCGATGATCTGTGCGCCGTGATCCACATTGTATTGGGCGGCTTCTGCCATCATTTTTGGGTCGGCCCCGGCAATCTGCACCGAGATCGGGCTGACTTCTCCGGTATGGTTGGCGCGGCGCAAAGTTTTTGCGCTACCGTAAAGCAATGAGTTGGACGTCACCATTTCCGATACGGCAAAACCAGCACCGAGTTGCTTGCACAGTTGACGAAAAGGACGATCCGTCACCCCGGCCATGGGTGCGACGAACAGATTGTTGCTCAACTGAAAGCCGAGAAAGTCCATGGCAGCGGGAAAATCGGGGAGGGTTGCGGATTCTAACGTAAAGCCATTAAAAATTGAACAGCACCTGATGCAGGTTCAGGGTGCAGCATACCCGGCGCCATAGATAAAAAATAGCCGCCTTATATTTTCAGATCAGGTCGAGTGGCTTTTCATACCAGTTTTTTGTGCCGTTCATTACGCGCACGAGGAGCAGCATGATCTGCACATCGACCAGCACGCCGACCACGGTGGCCAATGCCGCGCCTGAATGCAGTCCGAACAGGCTGATGGCGGTGGCCACAGCTAGTTCAAAGAAGTTGCTGGCACCGATCAATGCCGAGGGGCAGGCGATGTTGTGCTTTTCGCCGACTCGCCGATTCAGCCAGTAGGCCAGTGCGGCAATGAACAGCACTTGCAGCAAAATGGGGATGGCCAGCATGGCGATGATGAGCGGTTGTTCAAGGATCGTTCCACCTTGAAAGGCAAACAGCAGTACCAGGGTTAGCAGTAGCGCACTGATCGACCACGGCTCTATCCTGGACATGGCTATGTCGAACATGGCTTGTCCTTTTTTGAGCAGGTGTTTGCGCCAGAGTTGTGCCAGTGCTACAGGCACAATGATGTAAAGCGCTACTGAAGTCAGCAGCGTGTCCCAGGGCACGGTGATCGAGGATATGCCGAGCAGCAGCCCGACGATGGGCGCGA
>JAUSQB010000221.1 GCA_030652715.1 Rugosibacter sp. | reverse complement strand
TGGCCGAGAACGGCAAGGTCATTGTGACGGGATGCCTGGGCGCGAAAAAAGATGCGGCGGGCAATGACATTGTGCGCACCGCACACCCCAGCGTGCTGGCGGTTACCGGGCCGCATGCCTTGCAAGAAGTGATGGATGCGGTGCATCAGCATCTGCCGCCCTTGCATGACCCTTTTGTTGATCTCGTCCCCCCGCAAGGCATCCGACTCACGCCGGACCACTATGCCTATTTAAAGATTTCCGAAGGCTGCAATCATCGCTGCACTTTTTGCATCATTCCTTCCTTGCGGGGTGACTTGGTGTCGCGGCCCATTGGCGATGTGCTGCGCGAGGCTGAAATTCTCGCTGAGGCAGGCGTGCGCGAACTGCTGGTGATTTCTCAAGATACCAGCGCCTATGGCGTGGATACAAAATACCGTACCGGGTTTTGGGGCGGCAAGCCTGTGAAGACCAAGCTGTATGATTTGTGCGAACAGCTCGGCGAGCTGGGGCTGTGGGTGCGCTTGCATTACGTCTACCCATATCCCAGCGTGGACGATCTTCTGCCGCTCATGGCCGCAGGAAAAATTTTGCCTTATCTGGATATTCCGTTTCAGCATGCCAGTCCGCGCATTCTTAAATTGATGAAGCGCCCGGCGTCTGCTGAAAAAGTTCTGGAACGCATCAAGGCCTGGCGGGAAGTGGTGCCTGATCTGACCATACGCAGTACGTTTATCACGGGCTTTCCGGGTGAAACTGAAGCTGAGTTCAACGCACTGCTTGATTTTCTGGATGAAGCGCAGCTGGATCGTGTGGGGGCTTTCGCCTATTCACCGGTCGATGGTGCTACTGCCAATGAACTACCCGGTGCTTTGCCCGAAAATGTGCGTGAGGCGCGCAAGGCAACATTGTTGCGCCATCAGGAAGATATTTCCACGCAGCGACTGGAAAGAAAAATTGGTCGTCGCATCAAAGTGCTGGTGGATGAAATAGATGATGACGGTGCGATTGCGCGTTCTGAAGGCGATGCGCCGGATATTGATGGCCTCGTGTACATCGTGGATGGACATCATCTGACGGTAGGTGATTTCGCCGAAGTGACGGTGACCGATTGTGATGTGCATGATCTGTATGCGACGCTACAGTGAATACACAGCAGGCTGCCTTGTTAGGCCAGTTGCGCCGTATCGCCAGCGCCGACTTT
>JAUSQB010000219.1 GCA_030652715.1 Rugosibacter sp. | reverse complement strand
AACCGGTTTCTTCTGCCAGCGGAATAAATTGCAAAGGCAAAACCAAGCCCTTTTGGGGATGGTTCCAGCGTATCAAGGCTTCTGCGCCTTGTGCAGTACCAAATTGATCCATCTGAATCTGGTAAAACAACTCGAATTGATTGTGCTCCAAAGCGTCATGCAGATCGCTTGCGAGGCTGACTTTTTCAGTAACGCGCGCTTCCATTTGCGGATTGAAAAAATACAACCCGTCCCGGCCCGCTTGCTTGGCGTGATACATCGCTATATCAGCCTGCTTTATCAGTGTCTCGGCTGATAGATCATTCTTGTTTTTGAACAAGACAGCACCGATACTCGGCGTGGTATGTTGTTCTTTATTGTTTAGAAGGTAAGGGGTTCGGAGTGCTGCAAGAATTTTATCGCCAGTAGATTCGGCTTGCTCTGCCGCGGCTGTGGCGTCTTCTCGCAAATTTTCAAGCATGACAACAAACTCATCCCCCCCCAGACGCGCCACAGTATCTTCATGACGAACGCAAGAAACCAAGCGCGATGCGACATGATGCAGCAACACATCACCAGCAGCATGTCCGAGCGTGTCATTAATACTTTTGAAGTTATCCAGATCAATGAATAAAATCGCTCCATGCTTGCCGCTACGTGCATTGGCGGATAATATTCTTTTCAGTCGATCCATCAGTAATCGACGATTGGGCAAGTTGGTCAGCTCATCATAGTAAGCAAGCCTGAGCACTTGCTCTTCCATTTTGGCACGTTCAATGGCAATGCCGACAAGCGCTGCTGCCTGGCTAATTAGCGAAATATCGGCGCTCGCAGGATGGTGCATTTTACGATAGTAAACGTCAAAGATGCCCAGTAGCTTGCCTGTAGAAGACAAGATGGGCTGTGACCAGCAGGCGGCTAAACCCGCACGCGCTGCAAGTGATCGATATGACGTCCAGAAAGGATGAGTCGCAATATCATCAACAATGACCAGTTGTCCAGTGTGGGCGGCTGCCCCGCAAGAGATGACATCAGCGCCAATCTCTATACCATTGATAGCCTCAGTATAGAAGTCGGGTAAGTTGGGTGCCACACTATGGCCTAAATGCTTACCGGTGCTATCCAACAAAAGGATGCTGCACAGGCTGCCGGAAAGCAACTGTTCCGTGGCCAGCACAATAGCCTCCAGAGTATGGGGTAAAAGTAACTCTTTTGTTAATAACTCAAGGATGTCACTACGGAATTTTTCGAGTTGTTCCGCTTGCTTGCGTTTGGAAATGTCACGCACTGTCGCTTGAATGCAGAGCTTGTCCTCAAGCTCCATTGCGCTGAGCAAAACTTCAGTAGGGAAGGGCTGGCCATTGTCAACGCGTTGGTGCAGCCATTCAAACCGGTAATGGCCAACTTCCATGGCGCGTGTGATGTGCACATTCGCAAGCGTCATGGAGTCTGCGCCACAGGGTTGCTGTGGAGGCGAGAGTTGGCCGGGGTGTAGTTTCTTAAACGTTTCTGCAGTGGTACAGCCAAATATCGCTAATGCCGCTTTGTTGCAATCAAAAAATCCTTGAGTATTGAGTAGCATCACTGCATCACTGGTGTTTTCATACAGCAAACGCAACTTGGTTTCAGATTTGCGCAAGGCATCTTCCGCTTGCTTACGGGCAGACAGATCGTGCCAGAGCACGTGCAATACAGATTCTCCATCGAGGTTGAGGGACGTGAGCATCACTTCAACAGACAATAGGGTTCCGTCGGCGCGAAGATGTGTCCATTCAAAACGATGCGCCCCTTTTTTTGAGGCAATTTCCACCATTTCGACGGCTTTTTCTTGGGAGGCGAGGCCATCGGGTTGAAAAGGTGGAGAAAATTCGCTGGGATGATGATGCAACAGTGCTTGTTTGTCAGGGTAGCCGAGTATCTGCCATGTGGCACGATTGCAATCGATAATGTGGCCCTCCTTGAGTAGCAAAGAGGGGTCTCCCATTGTTTCAAACAACATGCGAAAGACAGAATCTTGAGGGTTTTTTATCTGTTGCATCCTAATCCTGCGCCCTGTTTTGGCTTGATAATTAAAAGCACGATAGGCCATGTTTGTTGTACACATCATGACGACACTGAAAGCAAGCACGTCACTATATGGTTTGCATGGTCTAAAAACCATCAGATTAACCCATAAAAAGTGCTCCTATTCTCATAGTGCATCAAGGTTCTGCAGGACGTATTAACGAGTCACCGGCTTGTAGCGTATCCGCTTGGGCTTGGCGCCTTCTTCACCCAGGCGTTTTTTCTTGTCGTCTTCATACTCCTGATAGTTACCAGCGAAGAAACGCCATTGCGATTCGCCTTCGGCGGCAAGGATATGCGTGCAGATACGATCCAAAAACCAGCGGTCATGGCTGATAACCAGCGCGCAACCGGCGAATTCGAGCAGGGCGTCCTCCAGCGCGCGCAAAGTTTCCACATCCAAGTCGTTCGAGGGTTCATCAAGTAGCAGCACATTGCCGCCGGTCATCAAGGTCTTGGCCAGATGCAGCCGTCCGCGCTCGCCACCCGAAAGGTTGCCGACCAGTTTTTGCTGGTCGCCGCCCTTGAAATTGAAGCGGCCGATGTAGGCCCGGCTGGGCAGCTCGATCTTGCCAATGGTGAGGATATCGGCGCCATCGGCGAGTTCATCGAACACGGTTTTCGTGCCATCCAGGCAATCGCGGCTTTGGTCGACATAGGAGATTTTCACGGTGGGGCCGATAACGACTTCGCCGGTATCTGGTTTGTCTTGCCCGGTGATCATTTTGAACAGGGTGGATTTACCCGCGCC
>JAUSQB010000218.1 GCA_030652715.1 Rugosibacter sp. | reverse complement strand
CGACTTCGTCGAGCGGCAGCGTGTGGCCCGGGCGGCCGGTGGCGGTGGTGGTTTTGAAGTCGCCACCGGCGGTGTAGTTGTCGGCCTGGGTGGTGGCGCCGCTGTAGGTGATGTTGAGCATCTCCGTGGCATAAGTCGCGGTGAGATTGCCGCCGCGCGCGTTGTTGTTGCTGCGGTAAAACGCGCCGACCCGGCCCTTGAGCAGATGGCCTTGCTCCGGCGCGGCGAATTCCGGCGCGGCGGTTTCGGCAATGATGGCGCCGCCAATGCTGTCGCCGCCCACACTCACCGGGGTGATGCCGGCATAGACCTTGAGTGTTTCAACCTGGTTCGGGTCAAGATAGGACAGCGGCGAGTTCATGTGGTTGGGGCAGGAGGCAACCAGGTCTGCGCCATCGACCTTGATGCGCAGGCGGTCATCCGCCAGGCCGTGGATTGACGGCAGGCTGGATACGCCGCCCGCGCCATACAAGCTGACGCCGGGAACATTTTTTAGCAGGCTGGCGGTATCGCTGGTTGCGGCGCGTTGCGAGGCGATATCAGCCGCGTCGACCGCTGTGCTCGACAAGAATGGAGTAGATGGCCTGACGGCTTTTACGATAATCGGCTCCATGGCCGGCTCTTCTGCGGATGCGGGGTCCGAGGCGAGCAATACACTGGTAAGGGCAATGGTTAAAGGGCGCAGTTTGAAATTCGGCGCGGTAGCCAATGGGGATATTTTCATGGGTCATCCAGATAAAAAATTAATCGTTATGCGGCGAGTGGTTGGTCAAATGTTCGTGCACAACCGCCCGTGACTGATTTCTGGCGGTACTTTTTGTGGGGCAGGCCGCTTGCGCTGCCGAGCATGGCCGTTGTGCGGGAGACGGTTTCAACGGTGAGGTTAGTAATTTCGGCAATATCGGCAAGGCGCGGCAGCAAGTGACGTTTGTTGGCCAGCGGCTGCGCGCCGTCATTGGTGAGGAGTGTGGCCAGGCGTTGAATACGCTCGGCAGCTGACCCGGTGCGCAATGCGACAACTTGTGCGGCACGCTGTGCCGCCGCAGCCATCTGCGCTAGCGGATGATCTGCGGCGTCGTGCGAGGTAAGCGTGCAGGGCGTCAGTGCCCGTGCTGTAAAACCATAATGACCAAAAACCAGCGATTCGATGCCGAGCCTGTCGCCAGGCAGAGCGAGGCTGGCGAACATAGTGCTGTTGCCCGCATCGTGCAGATCGAGCCTCACCGTGCCTTCGATGATGTGCCAGACAGGCCCTTTGTCAGCGGCGAGATGAATGAGTTCGCCACGTTTGAATGTGCGGGTTTTTCGCTCAATGCGCGGGTGTAAATGGATGGGCATGGCATTGTTCCTTTAGTGCGAGTGCGCCGCAGCCGATTTGGCGATGGCCTGGACTGTGACAAAGGTGCGCTGTCTGTGGTCATCTTCAATGATCAGCGTGAGCGGTACACTGTCGCCAGCCTTTATCTGCTGATGCAGGCCAAACAGCATGACGTGATAGCCACCCGGCTTGAGTTCCAGACTTTTGCCGGAGGACAGCGGCAGGTTGGACACAGCACGCATTGTCATGACATCGTTTTCCATCCGCATTTCGTGGATTTCGACTTGCTCGGCAACCGGCGAGGTGATGCCGACAAGGCGCGCAGGGGTAGTCGAGGTGATGGTCATGAATGCTCCAGTCGCCTTCTGCTGTGGCACAGTGGGGCGTATCCAGGGGCTGTGTACTTTGATTTGTGCAAGCTCGGCATAGGCCGAGAAGGTCAGCAGGGCAAGGAGAATGATGGTTTGAATAAGGCGATACATAAGGTGTGCTCCTTATAGATTGAGATCACAGACAGACGAGTTGGACTGCTTTGGAGTAGGACATCCATTGCTTGATGTCATGGTCTTGATCCCGACTTGAATTGCCCAGGCAGCGAAGGCTGCCGAGCAGAAGACATGCAGTGAAATGACTGACCGATAGCCGGAATTTTCAAAGCACAGGACTTGCCGCGCTTTGAGATCTGGCTAGACTTCGGTATTCAGAGGTGGGTCAACCGAGCGCGGGTGGGCCGCGTGGGGGATGTGCCGTCCAGGCAAATGATGCGGGACGGGCTGAGGTAAATGCGGCAAGTGATTCGTGAAAAGTCGGCGCTGGTGATACGGCGAGAGGCATGTTGGCGAGCAACAGCGGGCTGCTGGTGACGCACAATTTGCAGCAATCGTGTGCGTTGCCGCTATCGGGTGGCGCGCTGTCGCCTGCAATGTTGATTTTTATAGTACTTATATTGCCCAGTGTTGCCTGAGCCTTGCCAACCCCCAGCACAGTGCAAATTTCGGCAACAAAGTTTCCGCTGCTGTCGAGCTTGCCTTGATGCAAACCCATCAACCCCACGCCAGTCAGGAGGTGCATGAGCACAGCCAGGGCACCCAGCACAAAAAACAGCCGGGCATGGCGCGAGGCTGTGCGATGGAGCAGTGAAGAGTAACGAGACGTGGACATGGCGTGTAATTCCCAGTGCAATTCTATCTGGCTTCGGCCGCTTGTGCCCCGTGATTTTGAGGGAGATCAAAGTCGGTGCAATTTATGCCGCATCAAAGGCGGGCAAGGTGCGCTATCCTTCCTGCTTTATAGTTCGCAGGTTTTTTGTCTTTCAACATTATGACGATCGGTACCCTATTCATCATCGCAGCCCCCTCTGGCGCAGGCAAGACCACGCTGGTAAGCGGCCTGCTGGCCAACGATGCGCAGGTGCAGCGTTCGACTTCCTACACCACCCGCACTCCTCGTCCGGGTGAAGTTGACGGACATGACTATCACTTTGTTGATCTATCGCAGTTCATGACGATGCGTAGCCGGGGCGAGTTTGTCGAATCGGCCGCAGTGCATGGCAACTATTACGGCACATCACGCGCCTGGCTAGAAGCGCAAATGACTTCAGGCACGGATATGTTGCTGGAGATTGACTGGCAAGGCGCACAACAGGTGCGGCGGGAGTTTACCGAAGCGGTGGGTATTTTTATTTTGCCGCCCAGCATGGATGCGCTAAAACACAGGCTGCAACAGCGGGCAACCGATAGTCCGGAGGTTATCGCACGCCGCTTGGCTGTTGCATGCGATGAAATGAGGCATGTGCATGAGTTCGATTTTGTTATAATCAACAGAGACTTGGATGTGGCACTGAGCGAGCTGATTGCCGCTGTGCGCGCCTCCCGCCTGAGAGTCAAGCGTCAGTTGGCTCGTCATCCCGAAGTATTCCGCTTTTTTGAACAGGACTAAACCCCATGGCCCGTGTCACCATTGATGATTGCATCAAAAAAATCCCCAACCGTTTTGATCTCACGCTGGTCGCGGCATATCGTGCGCGCCAGCTGGCCATGGGCAGTACGCCGCAAGTTGAGCCGGATAACGATAAATCTGCGGTGATCGCCCTGCGTGAAATTGCTGCTGGCAAAGTGGGAGTCGATATTCTGGCTCGCCCGAAAGCCGCATAACGTATCGGGGTATGGGGTGAGTATTTCCGCCATGCCCCCGCTCCGCATACCGCCTGTGCTGCTTGATCAAGCGGCTGCTTTAGCCCTTTCGCTAACGCTGGATACTCCTTCCTCGCTACCATTGTCACCGCCGGGGTTAATGGGGTTTTCTGTCAGTCTGGAAGATATCAACGCGCGACTTGCCACCTACTTGGGCCCTGAGGATATTGCCCGTGTGGGTGAGGCCTATCTGTTTGCTCAAGCGGCGCATAGCGGACAGATGCGTGTCAGTGGCGACCCTTACATTTCGCATCCGCTGGCAGTTGCTGCCGGATTAGCCGATTGGCATCTGGATGCTCAGGCATTGAGTGCTGCTTTGCTGCATGACGTGATGGAAGACACCGACATCACTAAAGAGCAACTGGCCGAACGGTTTGGCAAGGGCGTGGCCGATTTGGTGGATGGCGTTTCCAAGATTGATCGCATCGAGCACCAAAGTTTTGAAGAGGCGCAAGCAGATAATTTTCGCAAGATGCTGCTGGCCATGGCGCGCGATGTGCGCGTTATCCTCATCAAGCTGTCTGACCGGCGACATAACATGCAGACGCTGGGCTCCATGCGGCCGGATAAGCGGCGGCGGATTGCCAGGGAGACGCTGGATATTTACGCCCCTATTGCCAACCGGCTGGGCCTGAATGCCTTGTACCGCGAGCTGCAAGAGCTCGCCTTTTGCCATGGTCAGCCCATGCGTTATCGGGTGCTGGAAAAAGCCGTCAAGAAAGCGCGGGGCAATCGGCGCGAGGTGGTAGGTAAAATTCTTGAAGCGATACGCATGACGCTACCCAGTGCAGGGCTTGATGCGGAAGTCATGGGCCGTGAGAAGCATCTGTATGGCATTTATCGCAAAATGCGCGAAAAGCAGTGGAGCTTTTCTCAGGTGCTGGATATTTACGGCTTTCGCATTGTGGTGAAGGACAGGCCAAGCTGCTATCTCGCGCTGGGGGCGTTGCATGCGCTTTATCCGCCAGTGCCGGGCAAGTTTAAAGACTACATTGCCATTCCCAAAGCTAACGGCTATCAGTCGTTGCACACCACATTGATCGGCCCGTTTGGCACCCCCGTTGAAATTCAGATTCGCACGGCTGAAATGCACAATGTGGCCGAATCGGGCGTGGCTTCGCACTGGTTGTATAAAGAAGATCACAAGATTAGTCAGTTGCAGCAGAAAACCCACCAATGGCTGCAATCGCTGATCGAGTTGCAGTCTGATTCAGGTACGGCGTCGGAATTTCTTGAGCATGTCAAAGTCGATCTCTTCCCTGGCGAAGTGTATGTATTCAGCCCCAAGGGGAAGATTTTTGCCTTGCCGCGTGGCGCGACAGCAGTTGATTTTGCCTACGCTGTACATACGGATATCGGCGATCGCTGCATAGCATGCCGCATCAATTTTGAAACTTCCCCGCTGCGCACCGAACTGAAAAATGGCGATAGGGTGGAAATCATCACCGCACCGCATGCCGCACCAAACCCGGCCTGGCTTGGCTATGTGAAGAGCGCCCGGGCACGGTTCCGGATACGTCACTTTTTGAAGACCCAGCAAAACGAAGAGTCTGTGGCGTTGGGGGAGCGCTTGCTTGCTCATGCCTTGCATGAGATGGATGCTTCGCTGGCTAAAATCCTGCCTGCC
>JAUSQB010000210.1 GCA_030652715.1 Rugosibacter sp. | reverse complement strand
GCCGGGGCGCTCGATCTTGATCACCCGCGCGCCCAGATCAGCCAACTGGCGCGTGGCGAATGGCGCGGCAATCGCGTGTTCCAGCGTGACGACGGTGATACCCTCCAGCGGGCGGCTCTGCACTTCCTTCGGGCGGCTTTGCACTTCCTTCGGGCGCATCAGAACGACCTCGGCAAGCCGAGCACGTGTTCGGCGACATACGACAAAATCAGGTTGGTCGAAATCGGCGCCACCTGGTACAGGCGCGTCTCGCGGAACTTTCGTTCGATGTCGTATTCGGCCGCAAAACCGAAACCGCCATGCGTTTGCAGGCAGACGTTAGCCGCTTCCCACGAGGCCTTGGCGGCCAGATACTTGGCCATGTTGGCTTGCGCGCCGCAGGCTTGATGCGCATCGAACAACGTGCAGGCTTCCCAGCGCATCAAATTCGCCGCTTCGGTTTCGATATGGCTCTCGGCAATCGGAAACTGCACCGCCTGGTTTTTGCCTATCGGGCGATCGAACACGATGCGATCCTTGGCATATTTTGTCGCGCGATCGATAAACCAGTAAGCGTCCCCGATGCATTCGGCAGCGATCAAGGTGCGCTCGGCATTCAGACCATCCAGAATGTATTTGAAGCCCTTGCCTTCTTCGCCAATCAGGTTTTCCGCCGGAATTTCCAGGTTGTCGAAAAACACTTCGTTGGTCTCGTGGTTCACCATGTTACGGATCGGCCGCACGGTCATGCCTTTTCCAATCGATTCTTTCAGGTCGACGATGAAAATCGACATGCCTTCGGATTTCTTCTTGACCTCAGCCACCGGCGTTGTGCGCGCGAGCAAAATCATCAAGTCGGAATGCTGGATGCGCGAGATCCACACCTTCTGGCCATTCACCACATAACGGTCGCCCTTTTTAACCGCGGTGGTTTTGAGCTTGGTGGTGTCCGTGCCCGTCGTCGGCTCAGTCACCGCCATGGATTGCAGGCGCAGTTTGCCGCTGGCGATGCCCGGCAGGTATTGCGCTTTTTGCGCGTCCGAGCCATGGCGCAGCAAGGTGCCCATGTTGTACATCTGGCCGTGGCAGGCGCCCGCGTTGCCTCCGCAGCGATTGATTTCTTCCATGACGACAGAGGCTTCAGTCAGGCCCAGCCCTGAGCCGCCATATTCCTGCGGGATCATCACCGCCAGCCAGCCAG
>JAUSQB010000209.1 GCA_030652715.1 Rugosibacter sp. | reverse complement strand
CGCTTTGCCTTTGCCGGTGTATTGGGCGAGCATGACGCCCACCGGGCGCTCGACACCGGCATCGTGCGCGCCCTCTGGATGACACCTGAAGACATTCAGGCCACCCAGGCCCGCCATCGCAGCCCGTTAATCTGGCAGTGTGTGAGTGACTATCTGCGTGGCCAGCGATTTTCGCTGGAAATCATCCGACATTACGCATAGCTATCGACATCTCTACACATCCATTATGCATCGTTTGCTTTTCCTGCTTGTGCTGATAACTACAACGTCATACGCCGATGAATCGGTTTCCGTCTGTTTCAATTACGGCTGCATCACACAAGCGACAGTTAAATTTTCTGCAGAGCAATTAAACAGCGTCACACAGACGTTGGCTGCTGCACACAATGCGGACGAAGAACGCACCCTGCTGGCACAAGTGATCGGGACGCTTTACGCCTGGGCGGGAAAACAAACACCCATTCATGCCGACCGTGGTGGAAACTATGCTGACGCCGGTGTGCAAGGGGCTATGGATTGTATTGACCACTCGACCACCACCACGCGGTTTCTTCGCTTGCTCGAACAACACGATGCGCTACACTTTCATCACGTCATTGCCACGACTCGGCGCGGCTGGATATTTCAGCACTTCACCGCCACGATAGAAGAATTGCCGCTTGCTACAGCGAGCGCAGCCGCGGTTGCAACCTCAGTTGCAATATCGGTTACAGCCGCTCAGCGGCCCCGTTTCGCAGTCGATAGCTGGTACGTGGATAATGGCAAACCGGCGATTGTTTTGCCGCTGACAGAATGGTTTAACGACAGTTTTAATGACGGAGGCTCTGGTGCCTAAAAGCAACAAAGGGAAAATAGTGGTTGGTCTATCGGGTGGCGTGGATTCAGCAGTCGCCGCTTTGCTGCTCAAGCAACAAGGCTATCAGGTGATTGGCCTCTTCATGAAAAACTGGGAAGGCGACGATACGGATGAATACTGTTCATCCCGCCAGGATTTGGTGGATGCCGCCGCAGTGGCTGATGTCATCGGCATAGATTTTGAAGCCGTTAACTTTTCCGCCGAATATCAGGAGCGGGTGTTTGCGGAATTTCTGCGCGAGTATCAGGCAGGCCGCACACCCAACCCCGATGTGCTGTGTAATTCAGAAATCAAATTCAAGGCGTTTCTTGATCATGCACTGGCGCTGGGCGCGGAAAAAATTGCCACGGGTCATTACGCTCAAGTGAGGCAATTTTTAGGTGAATGGCAATTGCTCAAAGCGGAAGATGGCACGAAGGATCAAAGTTATTTTCTGCACCGGCTCAATCAGGCACAACTGGCAAAGTCCTTGTTTCCCATCGGCCACTTGTACAAACGCGATGTGCGGAAAATAGCTGCCGAAGCGGGGCTGCCGAATCACGCACGCAAAGATTCCACCGGCATCTGCTTTATTGGCGAGCGGCCTTTTCGTGAATTTCTTGCCCGCTACATCCCCAGGCAACCCGGTGAAATACGAATTTTAGGCACAGATCAGGTCATTGGCAGCCACGAGGGATTGACGTATTACACCCTGGGGCAACGCGAAGGTTTGGGGATCGGCGGGGTAAAAAATGCCCCGGAAGCCCCGTGGTTCGTGGCCAGTAAAGACATGGAACGCAATATTCTCTACGTCGCACAAGGTCACGATCACCCCGCTTTATTCTCGCAACGTCTTGTGGCAACTGATCTTTCTTGGATTTCCGACAAGCCGCCGCACACGCACTGGGTATATGCAGCCAAAACCCGTTATCGGCAACCCGATGCGGCTTGCCAGATCGAGCGTCTTTCCGCCACTGAATGCGAGGTTGTTTTTGCTGCACCGCAATGGGCTGTCACACCGGGACAATCTGTTGTAGTCTACGAATCATGCGTTTGCTTGGGTGGGGGAGTCATTGCAAAAACCTGACGCTAAATGCATAAACAAGCTTGAAAAATGTGGTTAGAATTTTCCTCGGGTAACTGCCCGCAAATTTCTGGAGGTATTTTTGAATGAATAAAGCTGAACTGATTGAAATTGCAGCCACTGGAGCCGACGTCAGCAAAGCATCTGCTGGTAAAGTTCTCGATAGCATCATTGCTGCAATTGTTAAAGCTGTTTCCAAGGGTGACACCGTAACGCTCGTAGGCTTTGGTACGTTCAAGTCGGCCAAACGTGCTGCACGTACAGGCAAAAATCCTAAAACCGGTGCAACGATCAAAATTGCTGCAACCACTGTGCCAAAGTTCAGCGCAGGCTCCGGCTTCAAGGAAGCGGTATCCGGCAAGAAAAAAGCCGTCAAAAAGTAATCACCTATTGCCGTACTGCATTACTTCAACGGGCTCGCCATGCGGGCCCGTTGTATTTTCGAGGCGAGTTATCTCCTGATAGCAGGTCGGTAGTTTCATTCAACTTATTCAACCTAAAGATCAACCTATGATTGCCATTCAACATACCGATCACCTTGTTCAATTCGCCGTCCTCGGTGAATTTACGCTGGCCGATTTCAAGGAATTCGAAGAACTGGTGCTTTATAAAATACGCTTTACGGGCCCTGTGAATCTATTGGTAGATGTGCGTGAAATGCTCAGCTTGACAATCGATGTCGCCTGGGAAGAAGTCCGCTTTTCCCGTGCGCATACACATGACTTCAATCGCATCGCGGTGCTCACCAGCAGCCAATGGGTGACATGGAGCGCCTGGCTATCGCAGATCTTCGTAGAAGCCGATGTACGCGTCTTCGAAGAAGAGGCCCCTGCCCGGGCCTGGCTTGCTGAGACGATGCCTGCCAACTAACGGTGCTTACCTTGCCTGTAACGTTATAACTAACGCGCGCTTAATGCAGCCTGCCTCTTAGCAGTTTGACTGATGGCATGCCAATGCCCAGGCAACATGTTCGCGCACCAAAGCAGACGGATCGTTCTCTCTCGCCCGCAAGGCACGAATAACATCGTCGCACGTGGGCGCATTGCCGAGCGCCACCGCGATATTGCGTAACCAGCGCTCATACCCGATACGGCGAATAGCCGAGCCTGCCATTCGCTCAGCGAACTCGTCTTTCGTCCAGGCAAAAAGCTCGATCAATGTCGCCTTATCCAGATCATGGCGAGGCGCAAAATCAGCTTCTCGCGTTAATGGCGAAAAACGGTTCCACGGACAAGCCAGCTGGCAATCGTCACAGCCATAAATGCGATTGCCGAGACCTTCTCGCAAGGGCTCCGGAATGCTGTTTTTCAGCTCGATCGTCAGATAGGAAATGCAACGTCGCGCATCCAGTTGATAGGGTGCGATCAAAGCTTCGGTGGGGCAGCTATCAATACAAGCCGTGCAGCTGCCGCAGTGGTCTGTCACCGGCGTATCGGGTGGCAACGGCAATTCACTATAAATTTCACCCAGAAAAAAATACGACCCCACCTCGCGATCCAATAGCAAGGTGTGCTTGCCGCGCCAGCCCAGGCCGCTTTGCTTTGCCAGTTGTACCTCCATCACCGGCGCGGAATCAGTAAATACGCGATGCGCAAATTCACCCAATGCTTCTGTCATGCGATCAGCCAGCGCTTGCAGGCGTGCGCGCATCACCTTGTGATAATCGCGCCCCAGGGCATACCGCGAGATATAGGCACGCTGCGTATCCGCCAGGGCTTCTTGTGCGTCGGCGCTGGCAGGCCGGTAATTCATGCGCACCGTGATAATGCTTTGCGTGCCCGGCACAAGCTCGGTGGGCAGGGCACGTTTAGCACCGACTGCTGACACATGCGCCGCCATATAATCCATCTCGCCATGAAACCCGGCGGCAAGCCAGGCAGCCAGCTGAGCGGGCGCATCGCCCGTCTCGGCACGAGCAAAGCCAATGGCATCAAAACCCAATTCGCGGCCCCAGCGCCGTATGTTTTCCTTCACCGTGTGCCACTGATCATGCATGATGCGCATCTTACTTTAGCAAGCCGGTTTTCTTTGTCCGATGAAGCGGCGACATTGGGCTTCGGCGCACGCTTTGCAAACACCCAGTACCTTACCCCCGGGCTGGTGATCTGGCTGCACGGCGATCTTGGCGCGGGCAAAACCACGTTCGTGCGCGGTCTGCTGCGCGGCCTGGGTGAAACCGGCCCGGTCAAGAGCCCGACATATACACTGCTTGAAGTTCATGCTGTTTCTGGATTAAACTTATATCACTTTGATTTTTATCGACTCAATCAGCCGGAAGAATATCTCGATGCAGGCTTGGATGAATATTTTTCAGGAAGTGGCGTTTGTCTGGTCGAATGGCCAGACCAGGCCGCGCCATACCTTCCACCCGCAGATATCCACATTGAACTGCGTGTGGTCACCGCGCCAGATTCAGCCACAGAGTCGCCCACCGCTTTACCCACTGCGCACCGTGAAGCGTTTTGTCGTGCCACCAGCGCACGCGGCCGCCTATGTCTGACCAACTGCCTCGGTGCCAGCATTACCCCAAGCGCCGCGATCTCCTCAAATTTGCCGCCGCCGGGCTGACACTGTGGGTAACAAAAGTCGGCGCTGGCGAAACGGCGATAGCCAGTATTCTGGCTGTACGCGTTTGGCCTGCAGCAGACTACACCCGCGTCACGCTGGAGCACAACCAGCCGCTTGAATTCGCCTCACTACTGCTAAAAGACCCTGATCGCCTAGTCGTCGATCTCAAAGGGGTTGAATTCAATGCGGTCTTGCAATCCCTGCCGTCAAAAATTCTCGGCCATGATCCGTACATCCAGCTCATTCGTGCAGGCCGTAATCGACCCGGTGTTGTGCGCTTGGTCATTGAATTAAAGGCCGAAGTAAAGCCACAGATATTTTCATTGCAACCCGTCGGCGAATATGGCCACCGTTTGGTGCTGGATGTTTATCCGGCGCAACCGCTCGATCCCTTGATGGCGTTGCTCGACAAAGCGGCAAGCCCCTCACCTGCTGCTAACTCGCCAGCAGCACTTGACCGCCCCGAAGAGCCTCGTTCCGCCAAAGCAGCAGAGACAAAACCAGGCGACGACACTGCGCCAAACATCTCACGGCTGGTGACCATCGTCCTGGACCCCGGACATGGCGGTGAAGACCCGGGAGCAATTGGCCGAGGTGGCAGCTATGAAAAACATGTCACCCTGGCCATAGCCAAGCGGCTAAAAGCAAAAATTGATGCCGTGCCCAACATGCGTGCGGTACTCACCCGCGATGGCGATTTTTTCATTCCGCTGAATCAGCGCGTTGAAAAAGCTCGCCGCCTTCGTGCGGATCTTTTCGTTTCCGTGCATGCCGATGCCTTCATTAAGCCGACCGCGCGCGGGTCGAGTGTGTTTGTTCTGTCTGAAAACGGTGCCAGTAGCTCTGCGGCGCGGTGGCTGGCCAAAAAAGAAAATGACGCTGATTTAATCGGTGGTGTGAATATCCGCACCAAAGACCCTTACCTAGCCCGCACCTTGCTCGATTTATCGCAAACCGCGACCAACAACGACAGTCTGAAGCTGGGCCAGGCCGTGCTGGGCGAATTGCGCCACATCAACACACTGCACAAGGCGCAGGTTGAACAAGCCGGGTTTGCTGTGCTCAAAGCCCCGGACATTCCCTCCATCTTGATTGAAACAGCCTTTATTTCCAACCCGGAAGAAGAAAAGCGGCTCAACGACGAAAGCTATCAAGACCGCATGGCCACCGCGATTCTGCAAGGTTTGCAGCGTTATTTTTCTAAAAACCCGCCTTTGGCAAAATCAAAGCTCGCGTTGCTCGATTGATCCTGCCCGCAAGAGGCCGAGATCAATCGCAGGAGCCCCACCGCATCAACCTCCACGCACTTCTGCAGCAATTTCATACGAGCGCAGACGCGCGGCGTGGTCAAAAATCTGGCAAGTAATGATGAGTTCATCCGCCCCTGTGCGCTCGATAAATTCTGTCATGGCGGCGCGCACCGAGGCTGGCGAGCCGATGGCCGAACACGAAAGCGCTTCTTCCAGCATTGATCTCTCATGGGGAGCAAGTCTGCCGAGAAAATCATCCACCGGCGGCTGTAGCGTGGTGGGACGGCCGCGACGTAAATTCAGGATCATCTGCTGCATGGAACTGGCCAAAAAATGTCCCTGGTCGTCGGTTTCTGCGGCAAAGACGCTAAAGCCCAGCATGACATACGGTGTATCCAGCTGCGCCGACGGGCGAAACTGTGTGCGATAAATGTGGATGGCTTCTTGCATCTGCGCCGGGGCAAAATGCGAGGCAAATGAAAACGGCAAACCCAGCGCAGCAGCGAGCGACGCACCAAACAAGCTCGACCCTAAAATCCAGATCGGCACATTCGCCCCTTCGCCGGGAATGGCATGAACTGCCTGGCCAGCCTGGGTCGCGGGGGTGCCGGAAAAATACGCCATCAGCTCGACCACGTCGCGCGGAAACTGGTTTTCATCCGCCGCCAGATTGCGCCTGAGCGCCCGTGCTGTAGCCTGATCCGAGCCTGGTGCGCGCCCTAGACCTAAATCAATGCGCCCCGGAAACAACGCCTCCAAAGTACCAAATTGTTCCGCAATCACCAAAGGGGCATGATTCGGCAGCATGATGCCGCCGGCACCTACGCGAATACACTGCGTGCCTGCGGCCACATGGCCGATGACCACAGCCGTTGCTGCGCTGGCAATGCCGGGAATCCCGTGGTGCTCGGCCAGCCAATAGCGCCGGTAACCCAGCCGTTCGGCATGCTGCGCTAAATTCAGCGTATTGGCCAACGATTGCGCCACTGTACCGCCCGTTACGACAGGCGAGAGATCAAGTACTGAAAAAGGAATCATCATTACCTTCCGATAGCGTTCACGCACGTCGCGTCAAGGTAGCAAGTTTAGCGTCAAGCGCTAACCACCTGTCTTGATGCAGGCCACGTCATAAATAAGACAACCTCTTGCAATTATCCATTTATAAAGCCAAAACAAGATGATATGTGCCGTTGGCTTGATATAATCGACGGTTTCCTGCAATCCTTTTTCCTTTCATGCTGGTTTTTCGCGGCATTCCCTCCCGGGCGACAACACCAACGGTGCTGACCATTGGCAATTTTGATGGCGTGCATCGTGGGCATCGCGCCCTGCTGGCGCGCCTGATCGCCAAGGCACGCGAATGTACGTTGCCAGCAACAGTGCTGACTTTCGATCCGCATCCCCGCGAATTTCTTAATCCTGCACAAGCCCCGGCGCGGTTGTCCAACTTCCGTGAAAAAATGACTTTGCTGGCCGAATGCGGTGTTGATCGCGTGCATGTATGCCCCTTCAATGCAGCGCTAGCCGAGATCACTGCGGAAGATTTCATTGACACCGTTCTGGTTCGAGGTCTCTCGGTACGGCACCTGATCATTGGCGATGATTTTTGCTTTGGCAAAGGTCGCAAAGGCAATTTTGCCCTGTTTCAGCAAGCTGGCATTACCCACCACTTTGGCACCGAGGCCATGCACACCGTAATGCAAGGAAATCTGCGCATTTCCAGCTCGGCTGTGCGCGATGCACTTGCCGCTGGAGATATCGAACAGGCACGTGCCCTGCTCGGTCGCGCCTATGTCATTGCCGGACGCATCGTACATGGCGATAAAGTCGGGCGTACTTTGGGTTACCCAACGCTGAACATTCGTATCAAGCACACGCTGTTGCCCTTGACGGGTGTTTTTGCCGTCACTGTCACGGGCATCGATGCACAGCCCATGCCAGGCGTTGCCAACATTGGTGTACGGCCTACCATCGCCGACGGCCTGCGCCCTGTACTCGAAGTACACTTGCTGAATTTTGACCGTGACATTTATGGCGCACATGTCACGGTAGATTTTTTGCACAAACTGCGTGGCGAAAAAAAATTCGCTTCACTGTACCTGCTCAAAGCGCAGATCACGCGCGATGTTGCCGCAGCACGAGTCTATTTTGCTCTTTGTTCACATAACATGACATCTCATGGCTGATTACCGCAAAACTCTTAACATGCCCGACACGCCCTTTCCGATGCGGGGCGACCTGGCCCGGCGCGAACCGGGCTGGATCAGGGCCTGGCAAGAGCAAAAGCTGTACAACAAAATCCGCGCCGCTGCCAAAGGCCGCCCGCGCTTTGTGCTGCATGACGGCCCGCCCTATGCCAATGGCGATATTCACCTCGGCCATGCGGTGAATAAATTATTGAAAGACATCATCGTGCGCTCAAAAACCCTGGCCGGGTTCGACGCGCCCTATGTGCCGGGCTGGGATTGCCACGGCCTGCC
>JAUSQB010000186.1 GCA_030652715.1 Rugosibacter sp. | reverse complement strand
AATTAATGCCTTTGATCATCCGTTTTTCTCTTCTTAACTGTCTTTTTTATCTTGTGCAAATACGTTTCGTCGAGCGCTGCCAGCAACCATATCAAATCCATAGAGCCGACATTCCAACGCGCCGTTATACAAGGGAATTTTGCGTGAAGTCTGCAAGCGAATCAGCTTGGGCAACTGTGTATCGGCAGAAAGAAACCAGCAATGCCAGCCTGCAAAACGCTGCTTTAAAGCATTCCCCAGTAAAGGATAAAACGCAGCCAGATCTGCTGCACTGCCAAGTCGCTCGCCGTAGGGTGGATTAGCCACCAGCACGCCATTCCCAGCAGGTGCCGCACGTTGTAACAAGTCGGATTTTTCCAGCACTACGAGACCCTCCAGGCCCGCGTGTGCCAGATTTTGCCGCGTGCGGCTCACGGCATCCGCATCTTGATCGCTGCCAAAAATTGCCAGCCTGCCCTCTGCCATGCACCGCCGTTCTGCCGCCTGGCGCTGCAAGCTGCGCCAGAGTCCGGCATCAAATGTTTTATGATGTTCAAAACCAAACCCACCGGGTTCGCGGGACAATCCCGGCGCATCATCCAGCGCCATTTGCGCAGCTTCCAGCAAAAACGTGCCGCTACCGCACATCGGATCCAGCAAGGGCGTGCCGGGTTGCCAGCCGGATAAACGCAGTATGCCCGCCGCAAGATTTTCTTTCAGCGGTGCGCCCACTTTGGCCAGCTTGTGGCCGCGCAGATAAAGCGGTTCGCCAGACGTGTCGAGATAGATCGTCGCCGTTCTATCCGTCAAAAACAGATGAATGCGCACTTCGGGATTTTTGGTATTGACGCTGGGACGGCGAGTCGTCTCGGCGCGAAAACGGTCGCACACGGCGTCTTTTACTTTCAGCGTGATGAATTCCAGACTTTTCAGCGGCGAGCGAATGGCCGTGACGTATACCCGAATCGAACGATCGACTGAGAACCGCTGAGGCCAGTTCGTGTCATACGCCAGCTTGTAAATATCTGCTTCGCTGGAATAGTCGGCGCTGGCGATACGGTGCAGCAAGCGCGTGGCGATGCGCGATTCGAGATTCACGCGATAGGCAAACTCCACACTGCCGCTGGCCGCAACGCCACCTGCGACAGTGCGCACTTCTTTTCCGCCACAGGCGATTAAATCTTCCGCCAATAATTCTTCCAGGCCGCGCGGGCAAGTTGCAAAATAATTGTTCATCAAAATTAACTGCTTTCAAAAAGAGGGCTTAACGACAACTAATATACAAATAGCAATCAATGCCAGCACGGGGATTTCGTTAAACCAACGAAACCAAACATGACTATACGGTGATGCGCCGCGCGACAATTGCGCCAGTAGCCGACCGCACCAGAAATGATAAACAACAAGCCCTGCCACTAGCGTAGTTTTGACGTGCAACCAGCCTCCGGAAAAGCCAAAGCCGAACCATAACCAGAAACCAGAACCAATCGCCAGCGCGGCAATTGGGGTAACAAAGCGATAAAGTTTTTTTGCCATTAACAATAAGCGCTCGCGTTCGGCCGTGCTATCGGCAGGCGCCAGCGCAAGATTGACAAAAATGCGCGGCAGATAAAACAGACCGGCAAACCAGCTGACGACGAAAACGATATGAAAAGTTTTTATCCAGAGCATGATGCCTCCTTAATACCGGTAATAACAGTTGGGTAACGCAGATGCAGGCCTAGCTCACGCTTCATGCGCGTATTGTCAAGCTGCCGAGATTCGCACATGAACGACCACTGCAGCGGCGAGACGCTTTGCTGTACTGCCTTGCGCGGCAAGCGCGGCGCACGCGGCAGAGCGAAACTATCCGCCAGCAGATCAAACCATTCGCCCATCAACAGTGCCGAGTCATCGCTAACGTTATAGGTGCGGTTCGAACGTCCCCTATTCAAAGCAGCAAGGCAGGCACGCCCCAGATCGGCTGCATGAACGTGATTGGTGTAACTATCTTGCTGTGGCAAAAAGAGCGGCAAGCCCCGGCGCAAACGTTCCAACGGCAATCGGTCGGCGGCGTAAATACCTGGCGCGCGCAGGATGCTGGTGCGGCAAGCGAAAGCCCGCAACTGCGTTTCAGCATCCACCCGCCGTATTGCCCGCGCCGACTTTGGTATCAAAGCGCGGGATTCACGCACAATCGCGCCCTGACAATCCCCATACACGCCGCTAGTACTGATATACACCAAGCGGCGTGGTAAACTTTTTCCTCGTCGCAACACACCAAGCAAGTGCTTCGTCCGCATATCTGTCACGCCTGTAGCAGGTGGTGGCGCACTGTGAATCACGGCATCCGCCACGCCGGCCAAGCGGCGCAGCGTTTCAGGCTGATCAAGGTCCCCTTTAAGCTGCCGCACCCCCAGAGCAGCTAGCCGAGGATCGCGCACACGCACCAGTGCCAACACCTGCCAGCGTTGCAGCAATTGCGGGAGAATACGTCGCACGACGTCACCGCAACCCACAATCAATATTCTTCGAGACCGCTTTTTTTTCACTGGACAATTATCGCATGGCCCCTGCTCAACCCGCATCTACTCAACCTCTACGCATCACACTGTCACCCAGCGCACGCAGTTTTTTGACACAGGGTGAAGACAGCCTGCTGCAAGCCGCTCTGGATGCAGGTTTTGTTCTGCCCTATGGCTGCCGCAATGGTGCCTGCGGATCATGCAAAGGCAAGGTTCTGGAAGGGCTTGTCGATCATGGCAACATCCAGCCTGGCGCCTTGTCGCTAGCAGACCGCGCCGCAGGCTACGCGCTGTTTTGCTGCGCTAAACCGTTGTCTGACGTTGTGCTGGAATGCCGCGAAGTAAGTGGCACAAATGACATCCCGGTAAAAACTCTGCCGTGTCGGGTAGAAAAAATCGTACGGGTTGCCGAGGATGTGATCATGCTGTCGTTAAAGCTGCCAGTGAATGAGCGCCTGCAATTTCTTGCTGGACAATATATTGAGTTCTTGCTTAAAAACGGCAAAACACGCGCCTTCTCCATTGCCAATGCACCGCATGCCGCAGGGCTGCTCGAACTGCATATCCGGCATGTGGTTGGCGGTGAATTTACATCTCATGTATTCACCCACATGAAGGAAAAAGATATTCTGCGCCTGCGCGGCCCATTAGGCACATTCCTCCTGCGCGATGCCGATAAGCCGATTATCTTCGTGGCTGGCGGAACCGGCTTTGCGCCGATAAAAAGCATGATTGAACAAGCACTTCATCAAGGCATTCGGCGCCCTATCACTCTTTACTGGGGCGCGCGCAAGCGCAGCGGCCTGTATTTTGACGCGCTGCCGATGCAATGGGCAACAGAATATCCGCATATTCGTTATGTGCCGGTACTCTCGGAACCCGATGCAACAGACGCCTGGCACGGACGCACTGGCCAGGTACACCATGCAGTTTTGCAGGATCACCCTGATCTCTCCCCATTTCAGATATATGTCTGCGGCGCACCAGCATTAACGGAAAACGCCCTGAAGGATTTCACCGCCCAAGGCTTGCCAGCCGAAGAGTTTTTCGCTGACGCATTCAGTTTCTCTATTTGAGCACTGTTAACACTACCGTGCCCTGCATGACTTTCTGCGATTCTGGCATACGCGCTCATACCACTCTGCTCTCCATACAGCAGTTCGCGTCAAATCAACCGCCATCACCACCTGATCCGTTAGCATCGGGCAACCCTTTTATCCTTTATGATGACGGGGTTTTGTGTGCACATCTTGTGTGCACATCTTTAATCCCGTATCAGCCGCTCAACTCAATGAACCAGTAGGCGTCATCTGTTGGTCGGCATGGCTTTCAGACCGCAGCACAAAATGCATGGCACGTAGCGCAGAAGGGTTGTACAACCATCACTAAAAATAAAGGGGACCGCATGACAGCAACCAACCACACCTCAGCACACCTCAGGCGCACCTACATTGACGCCTCCCGGCACATCTTCCGTGCAGACGCTGCGCAGCTACGACGCAGTGACTCACATCGCCAATATGCCGGAACGCATCAAACTCAAGCGATGAACACATGCTGATTCTGGCGGATATCGACAGGCTGATGTCCAGCACGGACGTCGGATTGGCCGCACAACTGGCAGCATAAAAACCCATCGAATCATTGCATTCACCGCATAAATATTTCTCAAGGACACAAAAAAATGAAAATCGGCAACTTGAAGATCGGCACCCGTCTGGGTATCAGTTTCACCATCACGCTGGCACTACTGGTAGTCATTATGGCGCTCGGCATCAGCCGCATGACACTGATCTATGCTCATCTGGAAGACATCACCAAGATCAACAATGTCCAGTCGCAGCTGGCGGTCACCTTGCGCGAGACCATTGCTGCCCGAGCAATCGCCTCGCGCAATCTGGCGTTGATGACAAAAGAAGACGATATGCGCGCGGAAATGCTGCACATCGACGAGCAGACGACGATCTATACCGAAGCCGAAGAAAAACTCAATGAGATGTTTGCCAGCCTGCCAGGTACTACGGAAGAAGAAAAAGCAATCATGGTCAAGCTCCGCATCAATGATGCCGTTGCCACACCGATCATGGATAGAGTGATAGAACTGGGGCTTAATAACCAGCCTGAAGAAGCGATTACAGTATTGATCAATGATCTCCGTCCTGCCCAGAAAGAGTTGATGGAGACCATCTCCACCATGATTACCCTCCAAACCAAGCTGAACGAACAGGTGGTCGCGGATGCAGAACAAGCCTATGTACGAGCACGCAGGTTGATATTCGCACTGACCGGTTTTGCCATCGTGTTCGGCGCCGGGGTTGCCTTGTTCATCACGCGCAGTGTCACGCGTCCGCTGAGTCGAGCCGTGAAAGTAGCGGAAACCGTAGCGAGCGGCGATCTGACAGCGCACATAGAAATTGATAGTCAGGATGAGACTGGTCAGTTACTGCTTGCCCTGAAAAACATGAACGCCAGCCTGGTCGGTATCGTCAGCGAAGTCCGTGCTGGCACCGATACCATCGCCACCACCTCCAGCCAGATTGCTGCGGGCAACCAGGAGCTATCCACCCGCACCGAAGGGCAGGCCAGCTCGCTGGAAGAGACGGCGGCCT
>JAUSQB010000185.1 GCA_030652715.1 Rugosibacter sp. | reverse complement strand
CCATCGCCAAACAGGCAGAAGCAGAGCGCGAGCGGCGCGCCAAAATCATCCACGCAGAAGGTGAATTGCAGGCCTCGGAAAAACTGCTGGCAGCGGCGGAAATCCTCGCGCGCCAGCCGCAGGCCATGCAATTGCGCTATTTGCAGACACTCGCCGGCATCGCTGGCGACAAGACCAACACCATTGTCTTTCCGGTGCCAGGGGACTTTCTGGAACTGCTGATACGCGGCAAAACCCGGGGCGACGAAAAGTAGGCCCACCGTGTTCCAGAGCACGATCCGATCTGGAAAGCCGCCCAACTATCGATAGGCACATGATGCAGCCGTCAGATGTTATGTCGGAAAACGCACAGAAGCGCAGAACCACTGACGATAAATTGTACGGGGACCTCTGATTGATCGCGGTGTCGCCGTATCGCCAGCACCGACTTTTCATCCAACCTTGCACCCAGTAGAAAACTGGGTTTCCCATCGTGCGACGCATTGTGTCGCATAGCCGATAATGGTCGAAGACAGGACTCTTCAATGACTGCGTCGCAAGGCGCAAATATGCTTTTTCATAATCTCACCATGAATACACCAGACTGGCATCACCTCGACACCGATACCGCCACGCACACGCTCGAAGTTGACTCGGCCTGCGGCCTTGATGCAGCCGAAGCGGCGGCCCGCCTGGCACGCCACGGCCCCAATCAGCCGCGCCAGGCACCCGGGCGGAGCGCCCTGGCACGTTTGGCCACGCAGTTCACCGCGCCCCTGGTGCTGGTATTGATCGTGGCTGGCAGCATTACCGCCGCGCTCGGCGAATATGTCGACAGCGCGGTCATCTTTGGTGTCGTGGTCATCAACGCCCTCGTTGGTTTTGTGCAGGAAGGCAAGGCAGAAGCCGCGCTGGCGGCACTTGCCCGCGCCATTGCCACGCACGCCATCGTGGTGCGCAATAGCGCCCGCCAGCGGCTGGACGCCGTGCATCTGGTGCCCGGCGATATCGTCTGGCTGGCCGCTGGCGACCGCATCCCGGCCGATCTGCGCCTGCTCACCGGCCATCAATTGCGCACCGTGGAAGCCGCGCTGACCGGC
>JAUSQB010000164.1 GCA_030652715.1 Rugosibacter sp. | reverse complement strand
GCGGTAGCGCCGTCGCAGTCGTAGTCGGCCACAATCAGCAGGCGTTTTTTGGTCGCAATGGCATCGGCCAGCAAGCGTGCAGCTTCTGTCGCGCCTTTGAGCTGATCGGGGGGAAGCAGGGCGGCGCTGCGGGTGTCGAGTTCATCACTCGTGCGTACGCCGCGTGCGGCGTATAGGCGCGCAAGCAATGGGTGCACGCCCGCTTCTTGCAATACCCAGGTGGCGCGGGGCGGTATGTCGCGCTGGGCGATGCGGATGGTCTGGCTGGTTTGGATTGTCTGTGTCATGTGCGTTTTAAATTCAGGGCGCGGCGAGTACGGTGAGGGGCGCAGCAGAGCGCCAGAATTGCCAGAGATGATGACGGCGAATGTTGAGTTCAAAGCTTGCCGCATCGCCTGGCATGATCAGGCGCAGATGATGGATATGAGCCTGCCGAAGAGATGTTAATAGCGGGGCAAACCAATCGGTTTCCAGTTGTAAAAGCTCGGCTCGCCAGGTGTCTGTATCGCCATTGCGGGCGGGAAGATCGAGTGGGTCGAGCAACATCAATGCGTGCCCGGCTACCCGTTTTTCATGGCGTGCGGGCAGGTTTGTCGCTGGCAGGCCTTGGCAGCGCGCAGCACCTTGAGCAACGATGTCATTGCTCCAGAATGCCTCAAAAGGCGGCTTGTTATTTGTCGTGGCAGTGTGCAGGCGAGGCAGGCTCCCATTTCCCCACGGCCAGAGGGTGTTGACGGTCAACTGCCCAGCCGATTCTCGTGCCAGATTGACTGGATGCGTGTGCAACAACATGTTGGCTTCATTGATGGCGTGCCGCCAAGGAGCCGCCGCCGTGCCTGGCGGTAGTGGCATTGCTGCACGGGCAATGTGTTCTGGCAAGGGTGGCAGCAGCGGGAAGTCAAGGGCGGGGGCGCTGGCATGCAGGCAAAGATTCCACGTGCCAGGCGTGAGCACCTGCAAGGTGCCCAGGGCGGCAAAAGTCGGCGCTAGCGAGACGGCGATTGCTTCGGCTTCTGAGAGGGTCAAGGCGAGACGATGCGGGTCATCGACGCGCAAACGCGTTTGCTCGACACGCAGATGAATGGGGTCCAGGCATAGCCAATCGTCGGTGTTGCTTGAATCATATGTGCCGAGCGCTAATCCGCGCAATGCTGCCGCAGGCAAGGGCATCGCCAGGCCGAGTGCCTGTGCGGTGGCTTGATGGACAGTGCAAGGTGGCAAGCGGGTGAGTTTGCCACGGCCCAGCAAGGTGGAAAAAGCAGGCAGCGCCGGTTGATGAGTGAGGTCACCGGCGAGGTTATGAGTGCGGCTACGAGCCAGGCCGCGAGTAAGATCGAGAAGCGCCTGATGCGGCCAAATCAGGCCGGGCACGATGAGGTTCAGCATGGCCGCATGTTAACACGCAGCACTTACCGAGCCTTGCCGAAGTCGTCCGCCTCACATTCAAATCATCCAGATCACGATACCCATCAAGAGCACTGCGTAAGGAAATGCGACGGTTGGTTTACTCGCGCTGGCAGCATATTCGCCCAGCAGCCCCAAAGCGCCTTTGCGGTTTTCCAGCCACTCAGAGTGAAGCTGAAAGGCCGGACTTTGCACTGATGCGCCCTGCTTGACTAGAGATTCCACGCGCAGGATACGCTGACCCAGTCGTGACTGGAAAGTCCTGAAGATGCCTTCCTGCATCCACAGTATGGCCACCAACGTACACACCGATACTGCATTCAATTCCAACGTAAACCCGATGGCAGTGAGCACCAGACTGATCAGCTTGATGAGTAATCCGCCCTTCTCGTATTGCTCATAGTTATTTTGCAGGGCAATCCATTCCTGGCCCAGCTGCTCGTTTATGGTCATTCGACTCACCTGTTGCTCACTTATTGTTTTGACTCAGGGGGGGTAGCTCAAAGCGCCTGATGCGGCATACTCATGGCATGTGCAGGTCAGGCACGACGAACGTGAGCATGGCTGCATGTTAACATGCAGAACTTCTCCGCAATTATCCGATGGTGCTCCCCGTTTATCTTTCATGAATTACGAATTCCGCATCGGCTTGCGCTACACGCGCGCCCAGCCCCGCGAAGGCGGCGGCAACCAGTTTATTTCCTTCATCGCGTTGATTTCCATGCTTGGCCTGGCGCTTGGCGTGGCCGCGTTGATCATTGTGCTATCTGTCATGAACGGCTTCCAGAAAGAGTTGCGCGAGCGGATTCTGGGCGTCGTCTCGCATATTCAGGTCAGCAGCGAATCAGGCGAGCTGGCCGACTGGAGCCATGTGGTGCAGGGCGTGGCGCGCCATCCGCAGGTGCGGGCCGCTGCACCTTTCGTGCAGCAGCAAGGTATGCTCAGTTTTGACGGCCAGGTGCGCGGCGTGATGGTGCGCGGCATAGTGCCTGAAGCTGAAGACACAGTGGCAAATTTCAGCCGCCACATGAGCGCAGGCAAGCTCACCAATCTTGTGACCGGCGAATTCGGCATCGTGCTGGGGACAGAGCTGGCGCATGCTTTGCAGGTGCGCCTGGATGACAAAATAACGCTGCTGGCACCGCAAGGCCTGGTAACGCCCGCCGCGATTTTGCCGCGCGTAAAACAGTTTCGCGTGGTGGGTGTGTTTGATGTCGGCATGTATGAGTTCGATTCGGGCTTGGCGTTAATTGAACTGAGCGATGCACAAAAACTGTATCGCATGGAAGACCGCGTTTCGGGCGTGCGGCTAAAAATCGATGACTTGTTCGCTGCGCCAAAAATCAGCCGCGAGCTGTTGCGTTATCTGGATGCGGATGTCGGCGTGTCTGACTGGACGCGCAGCCATGCAAATTTTTTTCGTGCCGTGGAAATTGAAAAACGCATGATGTTTCTTATGCTGCTGCTGATCGTCGCCGTGGCCGCCTTCAATATTGTGTCCACTCTGGTCATGGCCGTGCAGGACAAGCGTGCCGACATTGCCATTTTGCGCACATTGGGGGCAAGCCCGCCCAGCATCATGGGGATTTTTATCGTGCAGGGCACGCTGATAGGCGTCATCGGGCTCATGGCTGGCGTGGTGCTCGGCGTGGCCGTGTCACTGAACATTGATGTCGTGGTGCCCTTCATCGAGCGGCTGTTCGGTATGCAATTCCTGGCCAGCGACGTGTATTACATCAGCGAGCTGCCCTCGGACATGCATTGGTCGGATGTGGGTACGATCAGCGTGGTTTCGTTCGTGCTGACGATTTTGGCAACGCTGTATCCGAGCTGGCGCGCTTCGCGCACCCAACCGGCGGAGGCCTTGCGCTATGAGTGAAGTTATTTCCTGCGCCGGTCTGGCCAAGACCTTTCATCAGGGTGCAGTGGATGTGCCGGTGCTCTCAGGTGTTGATTTAAAAGTCGGCGCTGGCGAGACGG
>JAUSQB010000144.1 GCA_030652715.1 Rugosibacter sp. | reverse complement strand
TTCAAAATTGGCGTAGTAGTGATGTTGGCGCACGTCTCAATTTCGATGTCGGAAGTATCATGAAATCGTATTTTCGTTTCGCCAATTTCTTCTTGTAGAATTTTGATGACTTTTTTGCTTGAGCAGATTCTGCTTGCCACTCAGTATCAGCATAAATATCTTCTGTGTTCTCACGGGAAAGAATCATGTCCGTCTCGGAGGGGTCTTTCAGTGGCGAGGGGATACCCCTGAAGTAACGCACGGGGCGCACGCACTGAAAGAGGCCCCTTTTCTGCCACAGGACGACGTTGAGTGATCGGATACCGCCCAACGGGGGGGTGGTTAGCGGCCCTTTAATCGACACGGAGTAGTCTTTGCAGGCTTTTAATGGTTTCTTGCCGGAAGCCAAACATCGGAGCCATAGATTCGGGTGGCTTTTTCGCCTGCGTAGGCTTTTTGAATGGCGGCATCGACTACTTTTGCATCATTGGCGTGATATCCACGCCGATGCCATTGCCTTCAACTTCAATGAAGAGGATGATTATCGGAGATCGACTGGCCTGGAATGATTTTTTGGCCTTGTGCGGGGAGTTTAATAAAAGAGTTACTCATGCTGGCTTCAATTATTTTCCTACGAGGGGAGGGGTTAAACCGCTGAAGCGATACTATGCAATTATCCTCCCCAAAGGGGGGAGTCTTCAACAGAGGACCCAGGGAAGAAGGTCGGATGCGCCGGATTGGTGTTGCTTCGAGAAAAGTCGGTGCTGGTGATACGGCGATTGCACGGCATAGTGGCAGGCGGGCGATATCCCCTCCGTTGATAGCTGATCGTTAGATCATTTCACCACGCAGGCTGTTCGGGCATGTTGCAGTGATGCGAACATCAATCAGCCGCCCTAAAAAACGGTCATCGCCAGCGAAATTAACGACGCGATTATTTTCAGTGCGTCCGGCGAGTTCGTGAGCGTCCTTGCGTGCGTGCCTTGCTACCAAAACTCTCTGCACGCTACCCACCATGGCTTCGCTTTGCGCCATACCTTGTAGCAATATCTTTTTTTGCAGGCGCTTCAATCGTTCTACCTTCACATCGTGTGGTGTGGAGTCGTTCATCCCGGCTGCCGGTGTTCCGGGGCGTGCGCTGTACAGAAAGGAGAAGCTGTTATCGAAATTAAGGTCTTCAATCAGCTGCATTGTTTTCTCAAAGTCCTCGTCTGTTTCTCCAGGGAAGCCGACAATGAAGTCGGATGAGAGCGACAGATCTGGGCGTGCAGCTTTTAGTTTTCGCACCAGGGATTTATATTCCAGCACGGTGTAACCCCGTTTCATTGCGGACAATATGCGATCTGACCCGGATTGAACGGGTAAATGCAAGTGGGATACCAGCTTGGGTACATGGCGGTAAACGTCGATCAGGCGTTGTGTGACTTCACGCGGATGCGATGTTGTGAAGCGAATGCGCTGCAGCGCTTCAATCTCAGCGACGGTTTCAATAAGAAACGCCAAATCGGCTGTGTCGCCATCATCCATGGGGCCGCGGTACGCGTTAACATTTTGCCCCAGCAGGGTAATTTCGCTGACACCTTGAGCGACGAGGCCGGAAACTTCAGCTAAAACATCGGCGAATGGCCGTGAAATTTCCTCTCCCCGGGTGTAAGGCACGACACAAAAAGTGCAATATTTTGAGCAGCCCTCCATGATCGAAACCAAAGCTGAAGCACCGTCTGTCTGGGCCGCAGGCAAGCGATCAAATTTTTCAATTTCGGGGAACGTGATGTCAACTTGCGGTATTCCTGTTGCGCGGCGTGCAGCGATCATTGCGGGCAGGCGATGCAGGGTTTGCGGCCCAAAAACAACATCAACATACGGGGCACGCTTGACAATCGTCTCGCCTTCCTGACTAGCGACACAGCCACCTACGCCAATAATGAGATTTGGATTGAGCTTTTTCAGATGCTGGATGCGTCCTAGGTCATGAAATACTTTCTCTTGTGCTCTCTCGCGGACTGAGCAGGTATTAAAGAGCAAAATATCGGCGTCTTCAGGAGAGTCCGTTTGAATGGCGTCTTCCGTCCCCGCGAGAACATCGGCCATTTTGGCAGAATCATATTCATTCATCTGGCAGCCGAAGGTACGTATGAACACTTTCTTGGTCATGGCTTAAGAGCTAAATAAAGGGCTCAATAAAAAAGAATGTGAATTATAAGGCGCTACAACGATGCTCCTTTGCTAAAATTATTCCCATGAAAAATGCAGTTATTCTTCTTTCCGGCGGCTTGGATTCGGCAACAGTACTGGCCTTGGCGAGTCAGCAAGGTTTCGCCTGTCATTGTTTGTCGCTCGACTATGGGCAACGCAGTAGCTCTGAGTTGCTGGCTGCGGAGCGTGTGGCAAAAGTTTTAGGGGCTGCAGCACATCGGGTGCTCAAGCTGGATTTGGGGCAGTTGGGTGGGTCAGCGTTGACAGACGCCTCGATTGATGTGCCAATAGGTGGCGTGCAGCCTGGTGTGCCTGTGACGTATGTTCCTGCACGCAACACCATCATGCTGTCGCTTGCCTTGGCATGGGCAGAAATTTTAGGTTCCCGAGATATTTTTGTCGGGGTTAATGCGATTGATTATTCTGGGTATCCTGATTGCCGACCTGAGTTTATTCATGCATTTGAAACCTTAGCCAATTTGGCGACTAAAGCGGCGGTAGAAGGGGCAACGCTCACGGTTCATGCGCCGCTGATTTCTATGAGTAAAGCGCAAATTATTAAGACGGGCATGCAGTTAGGTGTGGATTACGGGCTGACTGTATCGTGTTATCAGGCTGACGAAGCGGGCCGCGCATGTGGCGTATGTGATGCCTGTCGGCTAAGAAAGGAAGGCTTTTTTTCTGCCCAATTGACTGATCCAACAAGTTATTACGAAAGCAAGTCCTGAGTGCCTGACGTTGTGCCAACTAGCGATTCAGCGAAAAGCGCCTGTGCGATCCGTACTTTAGATAAAACTCGTTTGACACTTCCCCTGCGGATTGATTAGAATGCGCGGCTGTCCGTAAAGCGCCTGTTTATTTGGGTTAGACCCATGGAGCGCTCGCTGGCTTATTAATGCAAGTAAAGAGCAAGTAAGGGAAAAGAATGAAAACATTTTCTGCCAAACCGCATGAGGTGCAGCATGACTGGTTCGTCGTTGATGCGGCGGATAAGGTGCTTGGCCGCTTGGCCGCTGAAATCGCACGTCGTTTGCGTGGCAAGCATAAAGCAATTTATACCCCTCACGTTGATACTGGCGACTACATCATCGTCGTCAATGTTGAGAAGCTTCGCGTGACGGGTAATAAGGCTCAGGATAAAAAATATTTTCGGCATACCGGATACCCGGGCGGAATTTATGAGACTAACTTCAATAAGCTGCAGCAACGTTTTCCTGATCGCGTGCTTGAAAAAGCGGTCAAGGGTATGTTGCCCAAGGGCCCGCTAGGCTATGCCATGCTGAAGAAAATGAAATGTTATGCGGGAGTGGATCATCCGCATGCCGCACAGCAACCGAAGTCGCTTGATATTTAAGCGCTGGAAAATCAAGGAGTCCCTATGGCAGTTACTCAATATTATGGTACTGGTCGTCGCAAGACAGCTATTGCGCGCGTTTTCCTCCGTGCCGGAAGCGGTCAGTTTGTTGTAAACGATAAGCCGGTTGATACGTTTTTTTCGCGTGAAACGGGTCGCATGGTTGTTCGTCAGCCACTCGAATTGACTCAGCATACGACCACTTTCGATATTCTGGTGAATGTCACCGGTGGTGGTGAGTCTGGTCAAGCAGGCGCGGTGCGGCATGGTATTACGCGCGCTTTGATTGAGTATGACGCAACCCTCAAGCCTGCACTGTCTAGTGCTGGTTTTGTTACCCGTGACGCTCGTGAGGTTGAGCGGAAAAAAGTTGGTTTCCGCAAGGCGCGCCGTCGCAAGCAGTTCTCGAAGCGTTAAGCTTCATCGAAAAAGAAAAGCCGCCTTCGGGCGGC
>JAUSQB010000137.1 GCA_030652715.1 Rugosibacter sp. | reverse complement strand
GCGTGATAAACCGCGCTATCTGATGGGCGTCGGCACGCCGGAAGACTTGGTGTTTGCGGTTGGCCAAGGCATTGACATGTTCGACTGCGTGATGCCGACGCGCAACGCGCGCAATGGCTGGCTATTTACTCGCCGGGGCGATATCAAAATAAAAAATGCGCAATACAAAACCGATACCCGGCCGCTGGATGAAACGTGCGGCTGCTATACCTGCCGCAACTTTACGCGAGCTTATTTGCACCACTTGCATCGCACCAGGGAAATTCTCGGTGCGCGGCTGAATACCATCCACAACCTGTTTTATTACCAGGTACTCATGGCGGAAATGCGTGACGCGATAGCAGCGGACACCTTCACTGAATTCGTTCGCAGCTTTCACTGGATGCGTGCAGGCGAGCAGGTATAATCAACCACATTTGGCCGACCTTGGCCGATGACTATTCAAGGAGAGTTTTGTGTTTATTTCAAATGCGTATGCCCAGGCGAGCGGTGCAGCAGCGGATCCTTTCGGTGGATTGATGGGCATGTTGCCTATTGTGTTCATGTTCGTTGTGTTGTGGTTTTTGATGATCCGTCCGCAAATGCGCAAGGCTAAAGAGCAGCAAAAAATGATTAACTCACTCGCCAAAGGCGATGAGGTCATAACCCAAGGTGGAATCGCCGGGCGTATTAGCCGACTGGGTGAAAACTATCTGGGCCTGGAAGTTGCCGACAGCAAAGAAGGGGCCATTGAAATCACCGTACAAAAATCAGCCGTTGCGGCTTTGTTGCCCAAGGGCTCCCTGAAAAATCTTTAATTTGCCACGCGGCCTGACGTCACTCTGAAGTCAGGGCCCCGGCTTTTATCTGGTCTGCGCACATGAACCGTTATCCGCTTTGGAAAAACATTCTGGTATTGATTGCTGTGGTGTTTGGGCTGGTCTATACGATCCCCAACTTTTTTGGCGAAGCGCCAGCGGTTCAAGTGACGAGCGTTAAAGTCACCATCAAGGTGGATGCCGAATTGTTGTCAGCAGTTGACGCGGCATTGCAAGACGCAGCGATTAAGCCAACGGCACTCACCATGGACAGCAACAGTGTGCGCGCGCGCTTGGCGGATACCGATACGCAACTCAGGGCCAAAGACATTATTGAGAAGGCGCTGAACCCCGACCCTGCCAATGCGAGCTATAGCGTTGCCTTGAATCTGGTGTCCAATTCGCCCGCATGGCTCACCAGTATTCATGCCTTGCCGATGTATTTAGGCCTGGATTTACGCGGCGGAGTGCATTTCCTCCTGCAAGTGGATATGAAAGGTGCGCTGACCAAGCGCCTCGATTCGATCAGCGCCGACCTGCGTAGTTTGTTGCGTGAAAAAAGTATTCGACACAGCGGTATTGATCGTGACAAACAGAGTGTCGTCATTCATTTTCGCGATGCGGACATGCGCAATCAGGCGCGGGCATTGCTCGCTGACAGCCAACCGGATCTTGCTTTGGCTGAGATTCAGGATGGTGCTGAATTCAAGCTGGTCGCCACATTAAAACCTGAAGCTGGACAACGGATTCAGGAATATGCTCTCAAGCAAAATATTGTCACCTTGCATAATCGGATTAATGAACTCGGTGTTGCCGAGCCGGTGATACAGCAACAAGGTGCGGACCGCGTGGTCGTTCAGTTACCGGGCGTACAAGATACGGCTAAAGCCAAAGATATTCTTGGCCGTACCGCAACGCTTGAAGTGCGCATGGTGGATGATGAAGCCAGCAATAATCCGAGCATCATGGAGCGAGCAGCCCGCGGACAGCTGCCGGTAGGTACGGAATATTATGTTGAGCGTGGCGGACGTCCCTTGCTGGTGAAAAAACAAGTCGTATTGACGGGTGAGCGCTTGACAGACGCCCAGCCTGGGTTTGATGGGGAAACGCAAGAAGCCGCAGTGCACTTGACGCTGGATGCTGCCGGCGCACGAATTTTCAGGGATATTACGCGGGAAAGCGTTGGGCGGCGCATGGCGATTTTGCTGATAGAAAAAGGCAAGGGCGAAGTGGTCACCGCACCCGTTATTCGCTCAGAAATTGGTGGCGGACGTGTACAAATTTCAGGCCGCATGACTACCAATGAAGCTGCTGATGTGGCATTGCTATTACGTGCAGGTTCCCTTGCCGCACCGATGGAAATTATCGAAGAGCGCACCATAGGCCCCAGTTTGGGCGCAGACAATATTGCCAAGGGATTTCGTGCCACCCTGTGGGGATTTATTGCCATTGCGGTTTTCATGGTGGCGTATTACCTTATGTTCGGGGTGGTCTCCGTGATCGCGCTATCGGCGAATTTGTTGCTGCTGGTGGCTTTGCTTTCGCTGCTACAAGCCACGCTGACGTTGCCAGGTATCGCCGCCATTGCGCTGGCACTTGGCATGGCAATTGATTCCAACGTATTGATTAACGAGCGTATCCGTGAAGAGTTGCGCGGTGGCAGCACGCCGCAAGCGGCCATAACGGCGGGCTATGACCGAGCCTGGGCGACGATTGTTGATTCAAACGTGACTACCTTGATTGCCGGCATCTCTTTGTTGATTTTTGGTTCCGGGGCGGTGCGTGGTTTTGCAGTTGTGCATTGCCTGGGAATTTTGACATCGATCTTCAGCTCAGTGGTGGTTTCGCGAGCGTTGGTCAATCTGATTTATGGCCATCGTCGCAAGCTGGAGGGTTTATCGATTGGACAGGTATGGAAGCCTGGAAACAGTAAGGCATAGGACGTAAATTCGACGTAACCTCGACATAAATTCGCAAACCGGCGAATCTGACAGCCTAAAAACGAGAGACAAAAATGGAATTTTTCCGCATCAAAAAAGATATTCCCTTTATGCGCCATGCGCTGGTGTTCAACATTATTTCATTGATCACTTTTTTGCTGGCGGTGTTCTTCCTGGTGTCGCGCGGCTTGAATTTTTCTATTGAATTCACCGGAGGAACGTTGCTTGAAGTGAGCTATCCGAGTGCGCCTGCGCTTGAAAGACTACGCCAGCAACTTGATACCGATGGGTTTAAGGATGCCCAGGTACAAAACTTTGGTTCTTCGCGCGATGTTCTGATTCGAGTGCCGCCCGCTAAAAGCGGACAGCAAGATGTGAGCTTATCCAAGGTGGGTGAGCGCGTCATGGCGTCTTTGCTAAAAGTTATCCAGTCGGATGGTGCTGGTGAGGCGCCGCATAGGCTTGAGTCCATCGCTGGAAAGTCTCCTTTGGGTGCGACAGAAACGGAAGACAATGCAGTAGTAAATAAGCCTGAGCTCAAGCGTGTTGAATTTGTCGGGCCTCAGGTTGGCAAGGAATTGGCCACAGATGGCGCATTAGCCTTGCTTTTGGTGATTCTGGGTATTATGGCCTATCTGGCCTTGCGTTTTGAGTGGCGCTTTGCTGTAGCTGCCATCATTGCCAATTTGCACGATGTGGTCATCATTCTTGGTTTTTTTGCATTTTTCCAGTGGGAATTTTCATTGCCCGTACTAGCCGCAGTATTGGCGGTTCTGGGTTATTCCGTGAATGAGTCGGTCGTGGTATTTGACAGAGTACGTGAGACTTTCAAGAAGAAACGTGGCTTTACGACACCACAGGTACTGGATCATGCGATTACCAGCACGATTTCGCGTACCATCATTACTCACGGTTCCACGCAGATGATGGTAACTTCAATGCTCATTTTTGGTGGTACGGCGTTGCATTATTTCGCGCTCGCACTCACGATTGGCATTCTGTTCGGCATCTACTCTTCAGTGCTCGTTGCCAGCCCGCTGGTGATGTGGCTAGGCGTATCGCGCGACCAGTTTATTAAAGCCAAAGTCGAAAAACAGGAAGCGGTTGTTTGATTGACTTCTCAGGCGAGACTATTTCGCACCGGAAAGGGATTTTTTCGATGATTTATTCGATTTGTATCCCCTCATGAGCTATAGCACGCTGTACGGCAGGCCGCGCGCGTACGGCGTCCATGATGCGTGTGTAGTGCGGATAATCCGTGCGCATGGGCAGGCCAATACGATTTCCCCAGCGGAAGAACACCAGCAGATAAGCGTCGATTATTGAGTAGCAATCGTCCAGCGCCCAAGTGTGGCCATGAAGGCGCGATTCAATATCGGCAAATCCGATCCGTACATTTTCTGTACCCCGGGTTTTTACCGCCTCTGCCGCAGCAGAATCGCTGATGAATCGATCCGGACGCAATACTGTGCGCACGCCACCGGCATGCATTGTGGAGCCGAGCCAGCTCATCCATTCCACTGCACGCACAAAGGACAGGGTGTCTAGCGGCAACAGGCTGGCAGACGGATAGGTTTGTGCAAGGTAAATCAGGATGGCCGATAGTTCAGTGAGCACTTGCTCAGTGTTTCCCTCGCAAATAACTAAAGCAGGAACTCTGCCGCGCGGGTTGATCGCCAGATACTCGGTTGTTTGATTCTGCCCCTCGGCAATGATGACTCGAATAGGCGCATAAGCCACACCGAGTTCTTCAAACGCAATATGAGCGGCAAGCGAGCAGGCTCCCGGGGAATGGTAAAGCCGATACTGTGGCACGATACGCTCCTTTAGGCAGAATGATAGTTTCAGATTGACGAAGAATCAAAAGCCGAACCAAGTATCGGCATTGAGAAAGCCGCTGTCAAATGCCGGATAATCATAGAGTTGCTGAAAGGAAACGCTGGCAAAGCGTCTCTTAGGGTATTCGGCGAGTCTTTATTCAGGATGAGTTGCGAAAACGTGCTTTATCCGCAACGTGCCGAGTGTGCCTGCAACAATTGCCAACAGGCGGTCAATATTAGGGTGTTTGCCGGGGTTGAGGCGCGCATTTTCCGTATGCTCTGCATACAACTCGAGGCCTTTATTGGCGGCAGCCGGGGTAATGGTGCCATAGATCTGGCCGAGATGGTTATAGATCGCAACAGAGCCTGCCTGCCCTGGTTTGTTTTCAATTTCGGCGACGATCTGAGCTTGTGCGTCGAGCAAGGAAATGGACGCCAGATGCGAAATTTTTGGGAGCTGCTTTAATTGGTCTGCGAATGTCATATCAAATGCGTCATGTCAAATTCAATGCTAGATTTTCCGTGCGAGTTCAGCCGCCTTGCCGATGTAGCTGGCAGGCGTCATGTCCAAGAGTCTCTGCCGGTCGGCGTTTGGCAGGTCCAGCGTGCGAATGAAATCACGCAGGGCTGTTTGCTCAATGCCTTTGCCGCGCGTTATTTTTTTAAGTTGTTCATACGGGTTTTCGATACCAAAGCGCCGCATTACGGTTTGTACCGGTTCAGCAAGTACTTCCCACGCTTCGTCAAGATCTTCCGCCAGACGTTGTGGGTTGGCTTCGAGTTTTTCCAGCCCTTGCCGCATGGCGGAAAAAGCCAGCACGGTGTAACCAAAGGCTACGCCCATGTTACGCAGCACGGTTGAATCGGTCAGGTCGCGTTGCAGGCGCGAAATGGGCAATTTTTCGGCCAGATGACGAAGTATCGCGTTGGCTAAACCCAGATTGCCCTCGGAGTTTTCAAAGTCAATCGGGTTCACTTTATGCGGCATGGTGGACGAGCC
>JAUSQB010000130.1 GCA_030652715.1 Rugosibacter sp. | reverse complement strand
GGGAAAAGCCGCGTGAGCGGCTTCGACTGCGAGCTTCACGTCTTCTACCGAGGCGCGAGCTGATTCGGCCATTGGCGTATCCTGCTCGGGGTTCAGCTTGATGAAGGTTGCATTGCCCTGCGCTGCACGAAACTCACCGCCAATCCACAGCTTGGTTTGAATCAAAGATGTTACGGGCTCATTCGCTCCCATGACTTGCTCCTCAGTTTTTAAAAATTAAAGTTAAAAATAACAACGGGTTATGGAAATTCTTCGTCGATTGATTGCTCATGCCAGCCAAATCAATCACTCGGATCAGGCTACTCGATAAGCTGATTGAAATGCATCAATATTCTTGAACGACAAATGCAGAAGTATTCTCTTCTTTGTCCGACCTGTCAATCAATTGACCAGTGAGTCACCAGAGAGCAATCAAAAACGATTGCGTACAGGCCAGGCGATATAATCCTCGCCTTTTCAAGGAGCGGCTATGAGTTTGAACCGTGTGCCATCAGGCAAAAATTTACCTGATGACTTTAATGTGATTATCGAAATCTCGATGCATTCCGAGCCGATCAAATATGAAGTCGACAAGGAATCCGGCGCAATTTTTGTTGATCGTTTCATGTCAACTGCCATGCACTACCCGTGCAACTATGGCTACATTCCGCATACGATTTCTGGCGATGGCGACCCGGTGGACGTGCTCGTTGTCTCGCAATTTGCCCTGCCGCCCGGCGTGGTGGTACGTTGCCGCCCAATAGGCATGCTGAAAATGGTCGATGAAGCCGGTGAGGACGCCAAATTGCTGGCCGTGCCGGTGGACAAGCTCACCACGCTGTACAGCAACATTAAAACCCTGCAGGATTTGCCACAAAGCCTGCTCAACCAGATTTCGCACTTCTTTGAACACTACAAAGATTTGGAGCCAGGCAAATTTGTCAAAGTGGAAGGCTGGGTCGGCTTAGATGAAGCCAGAAGTGAAATCATGAGCGGCGTAGCCACTTACCAGGCCGCCAAAGACAAACCCGCATATTGATTTTGCCATTCGCTGACCACTGACATTTTGTCGATTGACGTTTGAATTCAAGGCTATAGTTCCCTCCATGTCCAAGCTACGCATCGCGATTGCTCAACTCAATGTCACGGTGGGCGATCTTGTCGGCAATGCAGCGCGCATTCAGGCGTTTGCCGCCCGCGCCCATGCGGGTGGCGCACACGTGCTGCTCACGCCTGAGCTCGCGCTATGCGGCTATCCGCCAGAAGACTTGCTGCTACGGCCGGATTTTTATCGCGCATGCCATACCGCGCTGAATTCTCTGGCACAAACCGCGCCGCTGCCTATCGTCGTCGGCCACCCGCTGTTCGAGGGTAACGCCTATAACGCCGCCTCGCTGCTGATGGATGGCCGTATTGTGGCAACCTATCGCAAGCACCGCCTGCCCAATTACGAAGTGTTTGACGAAGAGCGCTACTTCGCCGCAGGCGATGCGCCGTGTGTCGTCGATCTCAATGGTGTGCGCTGCGGGCTGGCGATCTGCGCCGATGTCTGGGAAGCAGGCACTGCCGAAACGGCTATCGCGGCAGGCGCGGAACTGTTGCTCACGCTCAACGCCTCGCCATTCCATCTGGATAAACAGGCCCGGCGGCACGAGGTGCTGCGCGAGCGCATTACCGCTACCGGCCGCCCTGTCATCTATGCCAATCTGGTGGGCGGCCAGGATGAACTGGTGTTCGATGGCGCCTCCTTCGCCATGGATGGCACAGGTCGGCTGACACATCAATTGCCAGCTTTTGCCGAAGCACTGGAATTTGTTGATTACGCAGACGGACAAATTCTGCCAGGCACCGTGGCGGCAACTCCGACCAGCGAAGCTGCCTTATGGGGCGCATTAACGCTCGGCGTAACGGATTATCTAGGCAAGAACCGCTTCCCCGGCGCCATCATCGGTTTATCGGGCGGCATTGATTCAGCACTGACGCTGGCGATTGCCGTCGATGCGCTCGGTGCCGATAAAGTGCGCGCGGTAATGATGCCCTCCCCGTGGACCGCGCAAATGAGTCTGGATGATTCGCGCGAAATGGTTAAACGCCTGGGCGTTGAATACGACGAGATCGCCATTGGCCCGTTGATGGAGCAATTCGCCGTCTCGCTAGCGCCGACTTTTGCCGACCTCGGGCCAAAGCCTGCGGGGGACACGACGGATGAAAACCTGCAAGCGCGCATCCGCGGCATGCTGCTCATGGCACTATCCAATCGCAGCGGACGCATTGTGCTCACCACCGGCAACAAGAGCGAAATGGCCGTCGGCTACGCCACGCTGTACGGCGACATGGCCGGTGGTTTCGCCGTCATCAAGGATGTCTTCAAAACCCGCGTGTATGATCTAGCGAACTGGCGCAATACCGTCTCCGATGTCATCCCGCAAAACATCATCACGC
>JAUSQB010000129.1 GCA_030652715.1 Rugosibacter sp. | reverse complement strand
GATTGCGTGGATGTTTGCCCGGTAGATTGCTTTCATGAAGGCCCTAACTTTCTGGTGATCGATCCGGATGAGTGCATCGATTGCACGCTGTGTGTTGCCGAGTGCCCTGCAGAAGCAATTTTCGCCGAAGATGATGTTCCTGCAGAGCAGGTGAAATTGATACAACTCAATGCAGAGTTGGCGAAAATATGGCCTGTTATTACGCAGCGCAAGGAGCCGCCGGCAGACGCGGATGAATGGCTGAAAGTGCCGGGCAAGCTTGCAAAGCTGGAGCGTTGATCGGGCGTGCGTGAGCTGCAACAAAAGCAGTCAGTAGTTTTCTGGAGGAGGGGTAAGCATGCAAGTTAAGGAAATTCTTGCGATCAAGGGCGCTGTGCTCTACACCATTGCGCCTGAGCGCACTCTGGTTGAGGCTGTTGATATCATGACCGAGCAGGATGTGGGTTCCCTGGTGTGTTTTTCACAGGGGGAAATGGCTGGCATGCTGACGTTTCGCGAAGTATTGAATGCTGTGCATGTACATGGTGGCGCGTGGCAGGAGGTGGCAGTTGCCAAAGTGATGGTCGCCAAACCTTTTTGCGCCAGCCCTGAAATGGAAATGGACGAATTACGCCGCGTGATGGTTGAGCATCATCAGCGTTATCTGCCTGTCATGGACGAGGATACGCTGATGGGCGTGGTTTCATTTCATGATGTGGCAAAAGCAGTGCTCGAAGAGCAAAGTTTCGAAAATAAAATGCTTAAAGCTTATATTCGAAACTGGCCCGAAGAAAAGGCTGACTGATCCTGGCCTGGACTCTTTGTCAAAAAAGGAGACAGCAATGGAGAGAGTCTGGCTTAAAAGCTATCCCGCTGGGATTCCTGCGGAAATTGATGCAAGTGCTTATGCATCACTTGTTGATGTTCTGGATGAAAGTGTTCGTTTATACGGCCAGCGTACTGCCTTTATTTGCATGGGAAAAGGCATCAGCTATACGCAGCTGGATCGCATGTCGCGTGATTTTGCCGCGTATCTGCAAGGGGATCTGGGGCTCAAAAAAGGGGCTCGCGTTGTTCTGATGATGCCGAATGTTCTGCAGTACCCCGTGTGTTTGTTTGGGGTATTGCGAGCGGGGTGCGTGGTTGTCAATTGCAACCCCTTGTATACCGCCACTGAGCTCGAACGTCAGCTCAATGATGCCGATGCCGAAACCATTGTTATCCTGGAAAACTTTGCCCATGTGCTGCAAGATGCTGTTGCCCGCACACCAGTCAAGCATATTCTGACGACGCAGTTGGGCGACATGCTAGGCCCTGTCAAAGGATGGGCTATCAATTTTGTCGTCAAGCATATCAAGAAAATGGTTCCCGCATGGACGTTGCCAGGCGCTGTCAGCCTGCCTGCCGCATTGCGCAAAGGGGCTGGCGTTCAACCACCGCCAGTGCCTGTATCGCTTGCGCATGACGATATTGCTTTTCTTCAATATACGGGTGGCACCACGGGGGTTTCCAAAGGGGCGATGCTCACGCAGCGTAACTTGGTGGCGAATCTGCTGCAGGCCAGGGCCTGGATCAAGCCCTATCTGGGCGATGGGCCGCAAATCGTCATTACGGCTTTGCCGCTGTATCACGTGTTCGCCTTAACGGCTAATTGCCTGACCTTTGTGGCGCTGGGCGCGGCCAATGTATTGATCACTAATCCACGTGATATAGCGGGTTTTGTTAATACTTTGGCAAAGTATAAATTTACTGCATTCACTGGCGTCAATACCTTGTTCAATGCCTTGCTTGAACATCCCAGGTTTTCCCGGCTCGATTTCAGTCACTTGCGCATCGCGCTGGGGGGCGGCATGGCGGTGCAAAAAGCCGTTGCGGCGCGCTGGCAGGCGACGACCAAGGTGGCCTTGATTGAGGCCTACGGGTTGACGGAAACTTCGCCTGCAGTGAGCATTAATCCGCTCGATCTTGCCGAGTTTAACGGCTCCATCGGCTTGCCATTGCCTTCAACCGATATCGCGATTCGTGACGATGCCGGGAATGATCTGCCATTAGGCGAGGCAGGCGAGCTTTGCGTCAGCGGTCCGCAAGTGATGGCAGGCTATTGGCGGCAACCGGAAGAAACTGCAAAAATCATGATGGCAGATGGATTTTTGCGCACCGGCGATATTGCGGTGATGGATGCCAAAGGGTTTATTCGTATTGTGGATCGCAAGAAGGATATGATCTCGGTTTCAGGTTTCAAGGTATTTCCGAATGAGGTTGAGGATGTGCTTGCGCTTCACCCCGGGGTGAAGGAGGTCGTTGTTATCGGGGTGCCGGATGGACATACTGGCGAGGCGGTTAAAGCGTTTGTGGTGAAACGTGATGCGGCGTTGACGGCTGAAGAGCTTGGTGCTCATTGCCGCAAAACACTGGTGGCGTACAAGGTGCCGCATCAGATTGAGTTCCGCAGTGAATTGCCAAAATCCAATGTAGGGAAGATTTTGCGTCGCGCGCTTAAAGATTAAAGACCAAGAATAGCGGTTGTGAAAAGTCGGCGCTGGCGATACGGCGCA
>JAUSQB010000127.1 GCA_030652715.1 Rugosibacter sp. | reverse complement strand
GAATACATGACCGGCGGCACAGTGGTTGTCTTGGGGCTTACCGGACGCAATTTTGCTGCGGGCATGTCCGGTGGCATGGCGTATGTGTATGACGCTGATGGCCAGTTTGCGCAGCGGTGCAATGCGGCTATGGTGGCGTTGGAGCCTGTGCTCTCTGCCGATATGCAAGCCGATGACGGCCTGCGGCATCGTGACGAAACAGACGAGGCACAATTGAAACGGCTGATAGCACAGCACGCTCAGCTTACCGGTAGCGAGCAAGCCAAGAGGCTGCTCGCTGACTGGCGTCAAACGCTGGCTCGGTTTGTGAAAGTTTTCCCCCATGAATATCGTCGCGCATTGAAAGAAATGGCGGCGACCAAGATAAAAGAGGCCGCTTGATGGGTAAGCCGACCGGGTTTTTGGAGTACGAACGGATTGCTGATTCTTATGAACCAGTGGCAAAACGAATCACGCTTTACAAGGAATTTGTTCCACGTCTGCCAGATGGAAAAGCCAAAATCCAGGCGGCGCGGTGCATGGATTGCGGTATTCCGTTTTGTAATACGGGCTGCCCGGTAAATAACATCATTCCCGACTGGAATGATCTGGTCTACCGTGGCAACTGGCAAGAAGCCATTGAGGTATTGCATTCAACGAATAATTTTCCTGAATTTACCAGCCGTATCTGTCCGGCCCCGTGTGAAGAAGCTTGCACGCTGAATATTCCGCATACGCCTGTCGGCATCAAGTCGATTGAGCGCGTCATTATCGACAAGGCGGGTGAAAACGGCTGGGTTGTGCCGCAACCGCCGACGCAAAAAACCGGCAAAAAAATTGCCGTGGTGGGCTCTGGCCCGGCAGGGCTGGCAGCAGCGCAACAATTGGCGCGCGTTGGCCACGCGGTCACCGTGTTCGAGAAAAGCGATCGCATCGGTGGCTTGCTGCGCTATGGCATTCCCGATTTCAAGCTGGATAAACGCTTGATTGACTGGCGCATGGCGCAAATGAAAGCCGAAGGTGTTGCGTTTGCCACAGGCGTCATGGTGACGAATACCCGCTTGGCCGCAGGCATACACAGCGATGCGAAAAAAACCGTGACACCAGAACAGTTGCGCAAGGATTTTGATGCCATTGTGCTGGCTGGAGGTTCTGAGGTGCCGCGTGATTTGCCCATTCCCGGCCGCGAATATAAAGGCGTGCACTTTGCGCTCGAGTTTCTCATCCCGCAAAACCAGGAAGTCGCTGGTGGGCGCAAAAACCCGATCAATGTCAAAGGCAAGCATGTCCTGGTGATCGGTGGCGGCGATACGGGTTCTGATTGCGTCGGCACCTCCAACCGCCATGGGGCAGCGAGCATCACTCAAATTGAGCTGATGCCACGCCCGCCTGAGCAGGAAAACGGCGCGTTGACTTGGCCATACTGGCCCTTGCGGCTGCGCACCTCTTCTTCGCATGAAGAAGGCTGCGAGCGCGATTGGGCGATCGGCACCAAAGCCTTTATCGCTCATGACTCGGGCCCTTTGCGCGGCCACCTTAAGGCAGTGCATGCCGTGCGTCTGGAATGGAAAGACGGCAAGATGCAAGAAGTGCCAGGCTCTGAATTCGAGATTCAGGCCGACTTTGCTTTTCTGGCCATGGGGTTTGTCAGCCCTGTTGGCGGCGTGCTGGAAGCCTTTGGCGTGGCTAAAGACCCGCGTGGCAATGCCAGCGCGAACACGGAAGGCACGGTGGCATACCACACCAATGTGCCGCGTGTGTTTGCGGCGGGCGACATACGACGCGGCCAGTCGCTGGTGGTATGGGCGATTCGCGAGGGACGGCAGTGCGCTCGTGCTGTAGATGAGTTTTTAATGGGCGAGACTGTTCTTCCGCGGTAAACATGCCACAGTAATACTACCGCGTTACATTCACTGCAATAGCGAGCCCTTTAAACCCATTGTGTCAGGAGCCAGCAGCATGAAACTTGATGTCGTTATTCTTGCGGCAGGCCAAGGTAAACGCATGAATTCTGCGCTGCCAAAAGTGTTACACCTGCTGGCCGGAAAGCCTTTGTTGGGACATGTGCTCGATACAGCGCGCACTTTAGCTGCCGAGCGTATTTGCGTGGTGTATGGGCATGGTGGCGATCAAGTTCAAACGACTCTGCAGGCGTCCGATCTAAGCTGGGCGATACAGTCGCCACAGCTGGGCACTGGCCATGCGGTATTGCAGGCTATGCCGCAGCTAGCTGCGGATTTTTCAGTCAATGCGTCAGTCAATTCGTCAATCACGCTAGTGTTATATGGCGATGTTCCGCTGATTCAGGCAGCGACGCTGCAACGCTTGTTGAATGTGGCCGAACAAGGCGGGCTAACCTTGCTCACCGCACATTTAGATAACCCCAAGGGCTATGGCCGCATCGTGCGTGAGGCAGGCAAAGTGACGTGCATTGTTGAAGAAAAAGACGCCACGGAAACACAGCGCCAGATAAGAGAAATTAATACCGGCATTTTGGTCGCGCCGACCGCTGCCCTGGCGCGCTGGCTACCCACATTGGGAAATCGAAATGCGCAAGGTGAATACTATCTCACCGATATTGTCGCCATGGCTGTCCAGGAGGGCTTGCCGATTGTTACCGCGCATCCCGAGCATTTGTGGGAAGTGGATGGCGTGAATAGCCAAGTGCAACTGGCGACCCTGGAGCGCGTTTATCAGCTCACGGTGGCGAATCGCTTGCTGGACTCGGGCGTGGGGCTGGCCGATCCGGCGCGGATTGATGTGCGTGGCGAACTCACGTGCGGTCGCGATGTGTTCATTGATGTGAACAACGTATTCGAAGGGCAGGTAACACTGGCGGATAACGTGCGCATTGGCGCAAACTGCGTACTGAAAAATTGCCGCATCTTCGAGGGCGCAATCATTGCGCCTTTTTGCCATATTGAAGATGCCAATGTTGGCCCGGGTTGTCGTATCGGCCCCTACGCGCGCTTGCGGCCGGGCACTGAGCTTGGCCGGGATGTGCATATCGGCAATTTTGTGGAAGTGAAAAACAGCGCCATTGCAGACCACTCCAAAGCCAACCATCTGGCTTATATCGGGGATGCCACCATAGGCCAGCGGGTGAATGTGGGTGCTGGCACGATCACGTGCAACTACGATGGCGCCAACAAGTTTCGCACCGTGATTGAAGATGACGTTTTCATCGGTTCTGATACGCAGCTTGTCGCGCCGGTGACAGTCGGCCGTGGCGCAACGCTGGGCGCCGGAACGACACTCACCAAAGATGCACCGCCTGATCAACTCACCATTTCACGCACCAAACAGCTATCGATTGCTGGCTGGAAGCGTCCTGTAAAACAGAAAAAGGATTAACTATGTGTGGCATTGTCGCTGCCGTTGCCGTGCGCAACGTTGTACCTGTTCTGATTGAAGGCTTGCTGCGTTTGGAATATCGCGGCTATGACTCCGCCGGTTTGGCGCTGCTTAACCCGACGCTCACGCGTCTGCGCAGTGTCGGGCGGGTGGCCGAGCTTGCAACCCAGGCGGCAGATCAGACTTCGCATTTGGGCATCGCGCATACCCGTTGGGCCACGCATGGCGTGCCCAGCGAGCGCAACGCGCATCCGCATGTCTCGGAGAATTTGGCCGTGGTGCATAACGGCATTATCGAAAATTATGCCGAGCTGCGCGCAGCGCTCATGGCAGAAGGCTACATCTTTACTTCGGATACCGATACCGAAGTGATCGCTCACCTGATCCAGCAGATATGCAAAACCACGCCAGACTTGTTTGCAGCGGTGCAACTGGTCATGGCCCGCCTGACAGGCGCTTATGCCATTGCGGTGCTGACCGAGGGCGAGGATCGCATTATCGTTGCCCGGCATGGCGCGCCTTTGCTGCTTGGGGTGGGCGAGGACGGCTACTATGCTGCGTCGGATGCGGCCGCATTATTGCAAGTCACGCGGCAGATTATTTATCTTGAGGATGGCGACTGTGCCGAGCTAAAACAAGGCTCGCTCAAAATAGTCGGCGCTGGTGGTACGGCGGTAGAACGTCCCGTGACGCAAAGCAGCTTGTCTGCCGATGCGGTTGAGCTGGGCGACTATCAGCATTACATGCAAAAAGAGATTTTCGAGCAACCGCAAGCCTTGGCGGCAACGCTGGAAATGATCAGCGGCGCGCAAACTTTCACACCTAATTTATTTGGCGTTGCTGCCCCTGAATTGCTGGCCGGAGTGCAATCCGTACTCATTCTGGCGTGCGGCACCAGCTATCATTCAGGCTTGGTCGCACGGTACTGGATAGAGCAGTTGGCGGGCGTGCCATGCACCGTTGAAATTGCCAGCGAATATCGTTATCGGGTGTCCGTGCCGAATCCGGATCAACTCGTCGTTGCGATTTCTCAATCCGGTGAAACCGCCGATACGCTGGCTTCCGTTCGCCATGCCAAGGCGCAAGGCATGCGGCGCACGCTGGCGATCTGCAATGTGCCTGAATCCGCCATTGTGCGCGAATGTGCCTTGCGCTTTTTAACGCGTGCCGGCCCTGAAATCGGCGTCGCTTCAACCAAGGCATTTACCACGCAGTTAGCCGCGCTATTTCTACTCGCCGCCACGTTAGCCAAGCAGACTGGCCGACTGACGCCGGAGGCCGAAGCGCAGCACCTGACAGCACTGCGCCATCTGCCCGTGGCAGTGCAAAAAGTGCTGGCAGGCGAAGCCGACATCAAGGCGTGGGCGGCTCAATTTGCCAACAAGCATCACGC
>JAUSQB010000124.1 GCA_030652715.1 Rugosibacter sp. | reverse complement strand
TGAAAATTAGCCATCGTTAAGTCCTGTTTGCCTCATTGCTATCCAGTTGTTCAACAAAACTCTGTAACTCCGCTGGCAAGGGTAAGGTCAGTGCTAGCGGATCGCCACTGAGGGGATGTGGTAAATCCAGTCGTGCCGCATGCAAAAACATCCGTTTAAGCCCTGTTTTTTGCAAAGTACGATTCAGCGAAAAATCACCGTACTTGTCATCACCCGCGATCGGAAAACCCAAATGTGCCAAATGAACGCGAATCTGATGCGTCCGCCCCGTCTTAAGCTCTACCTCGACCAAACTGAAGTTTTCTTTTTCCCATTCTTTTTTCCATTGCGTCTGCAAGCGAACAATCGAATGCGACACTTTACCCGCCGGATCAACACTGACACGCCGTTCGCCTTCTGCTGTCAAATACTTGAGCAGCGGTAAACGCACATGCTGCAATTCATTTCGCCAGACACCTTTGACTACCGTCAGATAGCGCTTGGCAATTACCCCTTCGCGAAATTGGTCATGCAATCGCGTCAATGCGAGACGTTTTTTGGCAACAATCAGCAAGCCTGATGTTTCGCGATCCAGGCGATGTGCCAATTCAAGCAACTTGGCCTGCGGTCGAGCGCGCCTTAACTGCTCAATCACCCCAAAGCTGACACCACTGCCGCCGTGAACGGCAACGCCAGCGGGCTTATTCACAATAATCAGCGCTTCGTCCTCATACACAATATCAAATTCACGCGCCGGAACCAGCGTCTGGTCGGGCATTTTAGCCACACGGATCGGGGGCATGCGTAGCACGTCACCCACCTTGAGACGATACTCAACCCCAATCCTCCCCTTATTTACCCGCACCTCGCCACTGCGCAAAATACGATAAATGTGGCTCTTGGGTACCCCTTTGGCAATATGCAAAAGAAAATTGTCGATTCGCTGCCCTTCTGCCTCATCTCCTACCTCAAGCCATGTCACCGAATCTTTGCTTAAGTCCTTCATTTGCAATATACTCATCCTTGGTTAGCCATTCTGAAATGGCGTGCCTGACGGCCCGAAGTGGCGTTAGAGGCGCGGTTTCTGAATGCGGTCATTCTTGGAATTTTTACTGTAATCACTGAAATTTAATCAATGAGTTGGTGAAAAACACCAGTGACATGAGCATGCAGCGCCGTCGAAATCTTTTCGGCAGCGGCATCGCCCCAGCCGACCACGGGAATCTCGCTCACCCGACACAAAGAGCGAATACTACTTGATTGCGCGTCACACACGCACAGATGGGCACAGATTGCCGGACGCTGATTATCATCAGCGGACGCTTTTTACAGATAAGTCTTACGAAGTCATACATTTTGTTTGCCAAAATTTTTCTAAATTATTTGCCAAACTATTTGCCAAATCAACCGAGGCACCATGAACTTGCCACCCCGATTGCAAACCCGACTCGCACTGATGGTGCTCTAACGCCGCCAGTAAAGATTTGCCGTGCCCTCCTGCCTGTGTAGCGCGTAGGAGAAATAAATATGAAACGCATGCTTTTTAATGCGACGCAAGCTGAAGAACTCCGCGTCGCGATTGTGGATGGTCAAAAACTGATTGACCTAGACATTGAATCAGCCTCAAAAGAACAACGTAAAAGCAACATCTACAAGGCCGTTATCACGCGTCTTGAGCCTAGCCTTGAAGCTGCTTTTGTCGAATATGGCGCGGAGCGGCATGGTTTTTTGCCATTCAAGGAAATATCCCGCAGCTACTTCAAGCCAGGGGTGGATGTCGGTAAAGCGCGCATCCAGGATGTGCTCTCCGTTGGGCAGGAACTCATTGTTCAAGTGGAAAAAGATGAACGTGGCAATAAAGGTGCCGCGCTCACCACCTATATTTCACTCGCCGGCCGCTACCTTGTCTTGATGCCGAACAATCCTCGGGGTGGCGGGGTTTCCCGTCGCATCGAGGGAGAAGATCGGCAAGATCTCCGCGAAATCATGGATCAGCTGGAAGTCCCCAGCGGCACAAGCCTGATCGCCCGTACCGCAGGCATTGGCCGCTCTCTTGAAGAACTGCAATGGGATCTGAACTATCTCTTGCAACTCTGGAACGCCATCGACGGTGCGGCTAAAGCACAAAGTGGCGTTTTCCTGATTTACCAGGAATCAAGCCTCGTTATTCGCGCCATTCGCGATTATTTTCATGCCGAAATTGGCGAGATTCTCATCGACACTGATGATGTCTTTCAACAAGCACAACAGTTCATGGCACACGTCATGCCAGGCAATGTTTCCCGCGTAAAGCGCTACCAGGACGACGTGCCGCTGTTCTCGCGGTTCCAGATCGAGCATCAAATCGAATCCGCCTACTCACGCCAGGTCACCCTCCCTTCGGGCGGGGCTATCGTGATCGATCACACCGAAGCACTGGTGTCGGTTGACGTAAACTCGGGCCGCTCGACCAAAGGCAGTGATATCGAAGAAACCGCACTGCGCACCAACTGCGAAGCCGCTGACGAAATTGCACGCCAGCTTCGCTTGCGCGATTTAGGCGGGCTGATTGTTATCGACTTCATTGATATGGAAGCCGCGAAAAACCAGCGCGAAGTTGAAAACCGTCTGCGCGATGCCTTGCATCACGATCGTGCGCGCGTGCAAACGGGCAAGATCAGCCGCTTTGGCCTGCTCGAATTATCCCGCCAGCGGCTGCGTCCGGCCTTGGCTGAAACCAGCTATATCACCTGCCCGCGTTGCACTGGTACGGGGCATATCCGCAGTACTGAATCTGCTGCGCTCCACATCCTGCGCATCCTTGAAGAAGAATCCATGAAAGACAACACTGGTGCCTTGCACTGTCAGGTTCCAGTGGATGTAGGCACCTTTTTACTGAATGAAAAGCGCGTTGATATCTCGCACATTGAATCGCGTCACCGCGTCAATCTGGTCATCGTCCCTAACCGCCATTTAGAAACACCTGCGCATGAAATTGTGCGTGTGCGGCACGATCAACTCAATAGCGAAGGCCCCAGCAATTTGGCCAGCTATCAGATGGCAACACGTCCGCTTGAAGAAGCGTATCAAACGCCTTCGGCTCAAGCTGAGGTCAAGCCAGTCAAAATTGAGGCGGCAGTTCGCGGAGTTCCCGCCGGCCAGCCCGCACCGATTGTAGATTCTTCGCGTCCTGCAAAAGCGGCACCCCCCTCGGTTAGCCTCTTTAGCAAACTAGCGGCTTTCTTTTTTGGCGAGAAAAAAGCAGCAACCCCTGCGCCAAAATCAGAAGACGCTAATGCTCAACGCTCACGGAATAACAACCGTAACCGAAATCGTGACGGAAATCGCGATCGCACACCCCGCGTAGAAGGTCAGCCAGCCAATAACGAACGTAAAGCCCGCTCGCAAGGACAAGGCCGTCGTGACGAAATACCAGCGCAGGATGCAAGCACTAATCGCAACAAACCCACTGCGCCCAAAGAAGTACGAGAGCCGCGCGAACCACGGCAACCACGGCCCCCACGCAGTACTCCGACGGAATCCCCTGCCGATATCGCCGTATCATCAGCACCGACTTTTACTGAAGCTGATGCCAGCAGCACAGAAGGCGCAGCACGCAGCGGGCGCAGAAATCGCGGTCGCGGTCGTGGGCGCAATGATCGCGCCGACCGTGGCGATCGTAGTGAAAATGGACTATTGCCCGCCATGGATAGTAATAACGTCGCAAGCAATGACATTGCCGAAACAAACAACATCAGCACAGTAACTGCTGCGGTAGATAGCATGCCGATTCAAAATTTTTCGCCAGCGCCGATTATCACTGCGACACCACAACCTGCCGTAACAGAGTCTATGCCGACTACCGCCGCACCAGTGCCGGAATTTTCTGCGACAACGATCCCCGCCCCTGTGCAGACACCAAGCGTAGTGCCCGATACACCGGCCGCGTTACCTGAAGTCATGCATTCCGCTACCCCTGCTGTAGTGGCTTCCGCCGTGGCGCCTACGCCTGCTGTAGTACCTCCTGTTGCTCATGCGCCAACACCCCCGAAAGACTTCTCGGAGACGCTACAACAAGCAGGATTAGTCTTGATCCAGACGGCGCAGACGGATCACCTTTCATCTGCACCGGTGACGCCATCTCAACCACTAGGCCGCAAACCAAAGCCAGCCCCAATTATTGCTGACGAGCCTTTGCAGATGATAGAAACAAAACCTGATTAACCAGGCATCAATGATTCATCTCCATGGGGGCGTCAAGCCCCCATTTTTTCGTCTTGAAAAAAATAGCGCAATAAAACGCATCAAAAAAAGTAACAAAAAAAACCCGTACTGCCAAAGGCAATACGGGTTTCTCGCTGTTACTGGCGGAGACGCAGTCCCTTTCAAACGTCATATCACGCCGTCTCACGCGATAGCAAAAACACGTTGCAACCCTTGCCATTGCTGGTTTTCAAGATAAAGATATTATCTCTTGACATATCACACCCTATCATCTAATCTCATCCTTATTGATGGGTGCATTGATGGGGTGACGAAATGGCACGCAAAGCAAAGGAACTTGGGGCGCTTGAGGTCGGCAGGCTGGACAGTCCCGGCCTTCACGCCGTCGGTGGCGTGGCTGGGCTGGCGCTACAGGTAACAGACAGGGGCTCACGCTCTTGGATACTGCGTGTCATGGTAGGCGGTAAGCGCAGAGATATGGGCTTGGGTGGTTTCCCTGACGTAACGCTGGCAGGGGCGAAGGAAGCTGCGCGTGCTGCCCGCAAACAGATCAAGGAAGGCATTGACCCCATAGATGACGCCAAGGCCAAGCGTAGCGCCCTTTATGCAGCGAGAGCGGCAGCAATGACATTCAGCGAGGCGGCAGCGGCTTACATCGCCATGCGCGAACCGGAATGGAAAAACGGCAAGCACGCAGACCAATGGCGCAACACACTGGCCACCTATGCTGACCCGGTGATCGGTAATATCTTTGTCCGCGATGTTGAGCAGTCCCACGTTATGCGGGTACTGGAGCCTATCTGGCTGACCAAAACAGAGACAGCCACCAGACTGCGCGGTCGCATTGAAAACATACTCGACTGGGCAAGGGTGCGCGGCTACCGTACAGGCGAGAATCCGGCACGCTGGCGCGGACACCTGGACAAGCTACTGGCCATGCCCGGCAAGGTGCAGAAGATTGAGCATCATCCAGCGTTACCCTTCGATGAGCTGGGCGCGTTCATGGTGCAGCTACGCCAGCAAGAAGGCACGGGTGCGCGGGCGCTGGAGTTTGCCATTCTCACGGCGGCTAGATCGGGCGAGGTACGCGGTGCAACGTGGGACGAAATCAATCTGACGGACGCCACGTGGACTATCCCTGCCGAGCGGATGAAGGCAAAGCGTGAACATCGTGCGGTGCTTAATGATGAAGCCGTGGCACTGCTTAAATCCATGCCCCGCACGGGTGATCTGATTTTCCCAAACACCAAGGGCGGCATGTTGTCCGATATGACCCTGACGGCGGTACTTAAGCGCATGGGGCGCAGTGACATTACCGCGCACGGTTTCCGCTCAACCTTCAGGGACTGGTGCGGAGAGCGTACCAATTACCCGCGAGACGTGGCAGAGATGGCCTTGGCGCATGCCATCGGTGACAAAGTGGAAGCCGCTTACCGACGCGGTGATTTATTCGAGAAGCGCCGCCGGATGATGCGCGACTGGGGCAAATTTAGCGGCAAGATGCAGGTGGCTGGAACGGTGGTTCAAATGAAAGGGCAAGCCGCCTGATACGTTTTTGCTGCGTCTAGGGTAGCTCCCGGAAAGTCGGGTTCATTGCCGGACTGACGCAGCAGATATAGTTAAAGACTATGGCTTGACATGCTGTAATAGGCAATGTTATATTAGCGCTGAAGGCGAACTATCTGAGGATTGATAGGGATGACAGTCGGGAAAGGCCGACACCCCCGACCTGGGGCGTTTTGTCACTTCAAGCGAACAGGTGGCCCCGCGATAAGCGGGCTACCGTACTTAGCTTGGAGCTCACATGAAACCTGCAAATCCTGTATCTGCGTCAATTCCTGACGCACTCAAAAACTTCGATTCCCTGCCCGATTCCGCAATAGTCCGCGACAAGGTGGTCGCCGGACTATTCGGATGTTCAGTGCCCACTGTATGGCGAATGAGTAAGGATGGGCGTATCCCGAAACCCGTTAAGCCGTCGTTGAGGATTACGGGCTGGCGAGTAGGTGGACTTCGAGCCGCGCTTAGCGCAGCCTAATCGGGGAGCGCGCCATGACTACAAAAAACAAAGGCTGCACCGGGGGGAACCGGGCAGCCAATAAGACAGCACACGCCTTCAATTTTACCTCAATTTTACGCATCGCCCGGCATGTGGCCGCGATTCCTTCTTTGGACTTCGCGCTTCTGCTGCTTTGCTTGGTCGCTCTGGTAGAGGTTTTTTCATGAGCGCGCCCATCGAGCAATT
>JAUSQB010000123.1 GCA_030652715.1 Rugosibacter sp. | reverse complement strand
TGCATACGCATCTTTCCTGAGATATGACCCAATAATACATGGTCATTTTCCAACTTGATTCGAAATGTAGCATTCGGGAGATTTTCAATAACTTCCCCCTGCATCTCTATGACATCTTCTTTAGACATTGGTTACCGGACAGGAATACCCGCCCCTTTAAAATTAGCCTTCTTCAGCAGTCCTTCATACCGATGTGACATCACATAGGCTTGTACTTGTGCCATAAAATCCATAGCGACAACAACAATAATCAACAAACTAGTTCCACCAAAATAAAAAGGTACATTCCATTTAAGAATGAGGAACTCAGGAAGCAAGCAAACGATTGTTATGTAAAGCGCTCCAACCAAAGTCAACCGGGTTAAGACCTTATCAATGTAATGAGCTGTTTGATCACCTGGCCTTATTCCAGGAACAAAAGCACCACTTTTCTTTAGGTTATCAGCAGTTTCTCTTGCATTGAAAACCAATGCCGTGTAGAAAAAACAGAAAAATATGATGGCTGTAGCGTACAACATGACATAGATGGGCTGACCCGGAGCCAATTTAGCAGCAGCATCTTTAAGCCAGAATGAGTTACCGCTACTGCTAAACCAGTTTGCCGCAGTAGCAGGAAACAAAATAATCGATGATGCAAAAATAGGCGGGATCACACCTGACATATTCAATTTAAGGGGCAAATGCGAGGATTGCCCCCCATAAACTTTATTACCTACCTGCCGTTTAGCATAATTAACCAGGATCTTTCGTTGCCCACGCTCAACAAAAACGACAAATGCTGTTACAAGCACCACTAAAAGACACACAAACAAAGCAGATACCGAATGCATGGAGCCAGTCCTAACTAACTCAAATAAACCACCTAATGCGCTAGGCAGGCCCGCAACAATCCCCGCAAAAATGATAATCGAAATACCGTTCCCCAGGCCGCGTTCAGTAATTTGCTCACCTAGCCACATAAGAAACATTGTCCCTGTCAGTAGCGTCATGACAGTAACAAAGCGAAACATATAACCAGGGTCAAGAACTAATCCCGACTGGGATTCCAACGCTATAGAAATACCAATTCCCTGGAACAGGGCCAATCCAACTGTGCCATATCTTGTGTATTGAGTAATCTTTCGCCGACCCGCTTCACCCTCTTTTTTGAGGGCTTCCAGTGACGGAACGGCTATCGTCAATAACTGCATTATGATTGACGATGAAATATACGGCATTATGCCCAAAGCGAATATTGTAAATCGCGATAACGCACCACCAGAAAAAAGATTGAAAACCCCCAGAATCCCTCCCTGCTGGGACTGGAATAACTCGGCCAAGCGTGCAGGATCTATTCCAGGAACCGGGATGTGCGCACCAATCCTATAGACAATCAATGCACCCAACAAAAACCCAAGACGACGCCACAAGTCACCGAACTTGTTAGAATGAGAATGTGGGCTTGACTGAGGAAATGCCACGGGCTGATTCCTAGGGGACTGGGAAATAATTAGACTGCAACAGCATCGTCGGCAACCGTACCGCCGAGCAATTCAATTGCTGCTTTAGCGCCTTTGGTTGCAGCAATACCTCTTAATGAAATCTTTCGATTCAAAACACCAGAGAGAATTACTTTCGCTGACAGTGATGCACCAGGAATAATGCCTGCTTGTTTTAAAACGAGCAGGTCAATCTCATCAACAGGCAATTTATCAAGTTCAGACAAACGAACTTCAGCATTAAGATGCGCAGTCAAGGACACAAAACCACGTTTAGGCAGGCGACGCTGCAACGGCATTTGCCCCCCCTCAAATCCGACCTTATGAAATCCACCAGCACGAGATTTTTGGCCCTTGTGGCCACGCCCGGCAGTTTTTCCCAATCCGCTACCTATGCCACGCCCTACCCGTTTTGAGTAATGCTTGGCACCAGCACCCGGCTTCAAATTATTTAGTTCCATATAAAAACTTATCCTTTTAACCTTCGCACTTTAGCAAGTAAGCAATTTTCCGAACCATTCCTCGAATAGCCGGCGTATCTTCGAGCAAAGCACTACTGTTAAGCCTTCTGAGGCCCAAGCCTTTGACCGTTGCACGATGATCTTCCTTCGTACCAATGACGCTTTTAATCAGAGTCACCTTAATTTTTTTTGTAGTCATACATCACTCCAGGATTTCAGCGATAGCCTTGCCACGCTTAGCAGCAATCTCTGAGGGCGTGTTCATGGCCAATAGGCCGCGCAAAGTGGCACGGACAACATTATAGGGATTGGTAGATCCAATTGTCTTTGCCACAACATCAGTGATGCCCATAACCTCGAAAACTGCTCTCATTGGGCCACCGGCAATCACACCTGTTCCCGCCGAAGCAGGAGACATCAATACCTTTGTCGCGCCATGTCGGCCAGTCACCGAATGGTGTAGCGTCCCATCTTTAAGGTTAACTTTAACCAACTTTCTGCGAGCCTCTTCCATGGCCTTTTGAACAGCAACAGGGACTTCACGAGACTTTCCCTTGCCCATTCCGACACTGCCATCGCCATCGCCAACAACGGTCAACGCAGCAAAACCCATGATCCGGCCACCTTTTACGACTTTAGTAACCCGATTAATAGAAACCATTTTCTCGCGCATGCCATCATCAGGTTTTTCTTGCCCCTGCTGAGGTTTTCTACCTTGTGGTTTAGCCATATTTATCTCATCTCGCTTAAAACTTAAGGCCGCCATCTCGGGCAGCTTCGGCCAGCGCCTTGACGCGACCATGGTAATGAAAACCAGAACGATCAAAAGCAACCTGGTCAACTCCTGCAGCTTTTGCGCGCTCTGAAATCAAGCTACCAATGATTTTGGCTGCATCAACATTCGCGCCATTCGGAACCTTTGTGCGAACCTCGGCTTCCATCGAAGATGCAGCAGCAAGCACTTTCGTTCCGCAGCTGGAAAATATCTGTGCCGAGATATGGCAATTTGAGCGACTCACGGTCAATCTCACCATTTTTAATTCAGCAATTTTTGCGCGGGTTTTAAGCGCCCGGCGCTGGCGAGCAAGCTTTTTTTTCATAATCAAATGCCCCGCTTATTTCTTCTTAGTTTCTTTAATAACAACCACTTCATCCGAATACCTCACACCTTTGCCCTTGTAAGGCTCGGGGGGTCGATAAGCGCGAATATCAGCGGCCACTTGTCCGACAACTTGCTTATTAATACCCTTAACAAGTATTTCCGTTTGCGTCGGCGTTTCAATTTTGATACCAGCAGGAACAACATGCACAATTGGATGAGAAAACCCAAGTGTTAAATTGAGATTTGATCCTTGTGCCTGAGCTCTATACCCAACACCAATCAGGTTTAACTTTTTCTCAAAACCCTTCGTCACCCCAGTGACCATATTATTAACCAATGATCGCATAGTGCCTGACATCGCATCCGCCCCTGACTCCTTTTGAGAACAGCTAAAAAACAGCTTATCCTCTTTACGATCAATGTGAACCCAAGGGAGTAAAAACTGACTCAGAATCCCCAGAGGGCCCTTAATCAAAATTTCATTTGCGCCCAACGTTACCTCTACCCCAGCCGGGATATCTACCGGATATTTAGCAATACGCGACATATTAAAAGCCTCTTTAAGCAACGATACAGATAATTTCGCCGCCCATGTTTCCAGCGCGTGCTTGCCTATCAGTCATGACACCCTTAGGCGTTGATACAATCGCAACACCTAAGCCATTCATAACCCTGGGCAAATCATCTTTTCCTTTGTACACCCTGAGTCCCGGGCGGGATACACGATCTATCTTCTCAATGACCGGATAACCATCGTAATACTTCAACTCCAAATCCAACTCCGGCTTAACGCCGTTCTCTCGCACCACATAACTCTCTATATAGCCTTCATCTTTCAAAACCTTGGCAATAGCCAGCTTAAGCTTTGATGAAGGCATCGATACAGAAACTTTAGTCGCCATTTGCGCATTACGAATGCGAGTAAGCATATCGGCAACAGGATCGGTCATACTCATAAATTTATATCTCCTTACCAGCTAGCCTTAGTCATTCCCGGAACTTCGCCACGCATTGCAACCTCACGCAACTTATTGCGACACAAACCAAATTTACGAAACACACCACGCGGACGCCCCGTTAACGCACAACGATTTCTTTGGCGTGACGGACTGGAGTTACGTGGCAACTGCTGAAATTTCAGGCGCGCAACCATACGCTCCTCTTCTGAAAGAGCAAGATTCGTGAAAATTGCTACAAGACCCGCCCGCTTAGCAGCAAACTTGATAACCATTTTCTCGCGCTTTTCTTCGCGATTTACAAGGGACAACTTAGCCATATGATATTAATTCCTAAAAGGAAATTTAAATGCAGCCAGAAGCGCCTTCGCCTCTTCATCTGTCTTCGCCGTGGTCGTGATGCTAATATTCATCCCACGAAGCACGTCAATCTTGTCATATTCAATTTCAGGGAAGATAATTTGCTCTTTAACACCAACATTGTAGTTACCCCGACCATCAAAACCCTTGCCAGATACTCCCCTAAAATCTCGTACCCGCGGCATAGCAACACTAACTAGGCGATCAAGAAACTCATACATACGAGTACCGCGCAAAGTCACCATACAACCAATTGGATAACCCTCACGAATCTTGAAACCAGCAATTGCCTTACGTGCCTTAGTAACTACAGGTTTTTGTCCAGCAATAGCGGCCATATCTTTAACCGCATGATCCAGGACTTTTTTATCCCCAACCGCCTCACCAACACCCATATTCAGTGTCATTTTTGTAATTCTAGGAACCTCCATTACAGATTTGTATGAAAACTTCTCAACCAAATCGGGAATGACGGTCTCTTTGTAAAACGCCTTTAAGCGAGCCATATAAAATCCCTCAAGCCTTTACGATAATTTCACCATTAGACTTGAACACCCGAACTTTTCGACCGTCATCTAATGTTTTAAACCCAACTCTATCGGCCTTCTGAGTAGAGGGGTTGAATAAAGATACATTTGAAATGCTTATCGGCATTTCCTTAGTAAGAATACCACCCTGCTCACCCTTCATCGGATTAGGCTTAACATGCTTTTTCACGACATTAATCCCGCCAACAATAACGCGGCCTGCGTCCAGCCAACTACGCACAATTCCGCGCTTATTCCTGTCTTTACCCTTGATGACAATGACTTCATCACCTCTACACACTTTATTCATATTCGAAATCCCGCAAATTAGATCAAAGAACCTCAGGAGCCAGCGACACAATCTTCATGAAGCGCTCAGTCCGCAATTCACGCGTCACAGGACCAAAAATACGAGTCCCAATCGGCTCAAGCTTGCTGTTAAGCAAAACTGCAGCATTACCATCAAACTTGACCAGCGAGCCATCACTGCGACGAACGCCTTTAGCCGTACGCACAACCACCGCAGTATAAACCTCGCCTTTTTTCACGCGACCACGCGGCGCAGCGTCCTTGACACTAACCTTGATAACATCACCGACACTCGCATACCGACGTTTGGATCCACCCAAAACCTTAATGCACATAACAGAACGCGCACCAGTATTATCAGCGACATCTAAAATTGACTGCATTTGAATCATTTATTTATCTCCAACTTAATTCGCACACAAAATGTGCGATCAGTCTTGGCGCCCGCTAGGAGCTAAAAGCCGCCGGATTATTTATGGGATAGTCGGCAGGACTAAATAATAATTTTACTAAGAATCAGTGATTCCGTCAAGCAATAAACCTTTAAATCCAATTGATCTAAATGCTTCAAGCCTTTTCGATGACTCGCATTACCCGCCACGACTTAGTTTTGGATATCGGGGCACATTCCTCAATCTGCACAATATCGCCAGATAAAACTTCGATATTATCTACATGTGCATGATACTTCTTTGATCGAACAAGTATCTTGCCTATGACAGAGTGCTTAACTTTACGCTCAATTAACACTGTTACAGTTTTATTCATCCTGTCCGAAACAACGCGCCCTTGCAAAGTTCGCCTAACCGTCTGCTGAATTGTCATTTTGCTCTCGCTTTTTCGCATTGGATTGTTTTAATGCGTGCAATATCCTTACGCACTTTGTTAATCTGGCTACTATTGCTCAGTTGCTGTGTGGCAGCTTGCATGCGAAGACTAAATTGTGTTTTTCTTGAATCTAAAAGACTTTTTTGCAACTCATCGTCACTCTTCGATCTTATTTCACTAGCTTTCATTATCAATTACCCCAAATGTCGAGTTACAAAGACCGTTTCGAGAGGTAACTTTGCGGCAGCCAAACGAAAAGCCTCTCTTGCCAAAACCTCATCTACCCCGTCCATCTCGTACAATACTTTCCCTGGCTGGATTTCTGCAACCCAATACTCCGGAGAACCTTTTCCATTACCCATCCTGACCTCTGCAGGTTTTTTTGAGATAGGTTTATCAGGAAAAATACGGATCCAGATACGCCCCCCGCGTTTGATATGGCGGGTCATTGCACGTCGAGCTGCTTCAATCTGACGAGCAGTCAAACGACCGCGACCTATAGCCTTAAGGCCGTACTCACCAAAACTTACTTTGGCCCCGCGCGTCGCTAAACCAGTATTCCGGCCTTTTTGTTCTTTACGATATTTTCTTCTAGAGGGTTGCAGCATTTATTACTCCTTGACCTCTTTAATTGCACTAGGACTACCCTCAGCCCGACGAACGCGTTTCGCCGGGGCTTTTGTCTGAACCCCGTTATCATCTTGAACCTTATTCGGTGAACGCTTGGGCTTAGTACGTCCATCATCTAAAACCTGCTGATCAGCTATCGGCTCATTACGGGCAGCAGACTCCCCTTTGAATACCCAAACCTTGATTCCAATAATTCCATACGTAGTTTTAGCTTCGGATACCCCATAATCAATATCCGCGCGCAACGTATGCAATGGTACCCGACCTTCACGATACCATTCGCGACGTGCAATTTCGGCGCCATTTAAGCGCCCAGAACTCATTATCTTGATACCTTGCGCACCAAGACGCATTGCATTCTGCATAGCGCGCTTCATAGCACGGCGAAACATGATGCGCTTTTCCAGCTGCTGAGCAATTGAATCAGCTATAAGTTGTGCATCAATTTCCGGCTTACGGATTTCTTCGATATTTACATGGACAGGAACTCCCATCCTTTTTTGCAATTCAGCCTTGAGGAATTCAATATCCTCCCCTCGCTTGCCAATAACAACACCTGGCCGGGCACTGAAAACCGTGATCCGTGCATTTTTTGCAGGGCGCTCAATGAGAACTCTGCCGACAGAAGCATGAGCCAATTTTTTCTTTAAAAATGCTCTAACATCAAGATCTTCTTTTAGCATCTGCGGAAAGTTTTTGCTATTCGCATACCACCGCGAACTCCAGTCCCTAGTTACAGCCAATCGAAAGCCTGTCGGATGTATTTTTTGTCCCATTTTTTTTCCTTAGTTACCGACAGTTACAAAAATATGGCACGTAGGCTTAAGAATTCTGTT
>JAUSQB010000110.1 GCA_030652715.1 Rugosibacter sp. | reverse complement strand
CTGTATGGCACGGGGATGCGCATATTGGAAGCGTTGCGGCTGCGTGTAAAAGACGTTGATTTTTCTCGCAAAGAGATTCTGATTCGTGACGGAAAGGGGTTCAAGGATAGGGTGACCATGTTGCCCATGATGCTGATTGAGCCTCTGAAGCTGCATTTGAAGCGGGTGAAGGCTTTGCATGAGAATGACTTGGCTGAAGGCTATGGTGCTGTGTATTTGCCTTATGCGCTGAGTAAAAAATATCCTCATGCTGAGCGCGAGTGGGCTTGGCAATATGTATTTCCCTCGGCCAGGTTGTCGGTTGATCCGCGTTCCGGTGAAACAAGACGGCATCACATACAAGATCAGGCAATTCAGCGGGCTGTGCGACAGGCGGTGCGTGATGCAGGGCTGACCAAGCCCGCCACGCCGCACACGTTGCGCCATTCCTTTGCCACGCATCTGCTCGAAGGCGGTTACGACATTCGTACGGTGCAGGAATTACTTGGCCATTCCGATGTTTCTACGACGATGATTTACACCCATGTTCTCAACAAAGGCGGGCGCGGCGTGATGAGCCCGCTGGATAAAATATGACGTGTGTCGCTTGGCTTACTGAAGATTAAGGATGAATCGCTTGCGCTACCAGTCGCACGCCTAGCGCGCCGCAGACTTTTGCTATGGTGTCATAGCGTGGTTTTGCGTCGGGCCTGAGTGCTTTGTACAAGGCTTCGCGTGTTAAGCCGGATGCTTTGGCAATTTCGCTCATGCCGCGTGCTCTGGCGATGTCGCCTAGCGCTGCAGCCAGTAAAGCCGGGTCATTGGCGTCTAGTATGTCGGTTAAATAAGCTGCAATCGCCACTTCGTTATCGAGATATGGCGCCGCGTCAAAGTCGGTTAAGTCAGCTATTTTTATGCGTTGGGTCATGGTTTTCTCCTGTCATTCCAGTAGCGCTGCCAGTGCTTTGGCACGTTTGATGTCTGTCTTTTGAGTACGTTTGGAACCACCCGCGAGCAAGACAATCACCTGTTTGCCTCTCTGCACAAAATAGATTCGCCACCCAGCACCAAAATGGATGCGTAGTTCTGATACACCATCGCCGATAGGCTCAACATCACCCATCAGACCTAGCTCCAAACGCTTGATGCGCGCCAAGATAATGCCTCGTACAGCGGCATCAGGCAGACTGTTCAGCCATTCGCTAAACTTGGGCAGCGGTTTAATCGAACACATCGCATAATTGTAATCGTTCGATTACATGCAAGTCAATAATCTTCCTTTTTCTCGATGCTTAATAGGCGCGACGCCATGATTTATATCCCTAGACTAGATACAAGTAATTACAGCGCAGTTTGCCTGCTGAATATTTAATGCGTACCAACGCTAATGGATTCGCCTGGCCCGCGTGGCTGCAGCCACTCCTTAACCGCCGCATGCTGCTGTGCGTGTTTACCGGTTTTTCTTCCGGCTTGCCGCTGTATTTGCTACTGAATCTGCTGCCCGCGTGGTTGCGCTCGGAGGGGGTGAATCTCAAGACGATAGGCTTGTTTGCCTTGATCCAGTTCCCCTATACGTGGAAGTTTTTGTGGGCGCCGTTGCTGGATCGCTATGCACCGCCGCTGGGACGGCGACGCGGCTGGATGTTGATTACGCAAGTGGGGCTGTTGTGCTCGATCGCTGCGCTGGGTTTTTTGTCGCCTACGGTTGCGCTGGATTCGATTGTGTGGCTCACAGTGGCGATTGCCTTGTTTTCAGCCACGCAGGATATTGCGCTGGACGCTTACCGGCGCGAGATTTTGCCCGAGGCAGAGCTGGGTCTGGGCAATTCAGTGCATGTGAATGCGTATCGCGTGGCGGGTTTGGTGCCGGGGTCATTGTCGCTAATTTTGGCGGATTTTCTGCCTTGGGGGCAGGTGTTTTTGATTACTGCGTTGTTCATGTTGCCGGGTTTGCTGTTGGCGTTGTTTGCCTCTGAGCCGGTGATTGCCAAAAGCGCGCCAAAAACCTTGCGCGAGGCGGTGGTGGAGCCGTTTCATGAATTTATTCACCGCGCAGGCTGGCGCGAGGCGGTGCTGATTCTGGCGTTCATTTTTTTCTACAAGCTGGGCGACTCGATGAGCACGGCGCTGGCTACGCCGTTTTATCTGGACATGGGTTTTGCCAAGTCGCAGATCGGCGTGGTGGCTAAAAATGCGGGCTTGTGGCCGGCGGTTTTCGGCGGTTTATTGGGCGGCTTGTGGATGGTGAAGATTGGCATTAACCGGGCGTTGTGGCTGTTTGGCGTGGTGCAGTTGTTGTCGATTTTCGGTTTTGTCTGGCTGGCCTGGTTGGGTCCGAGTGCGACGGTAGGGGCGGTGGAGCTTGCCCAGCTCGCGCTGGTGATCGGCTTTGAGGCGCTGGGTGTGGGCTTGGGCACGGCGGCGTTTGTGGCTTTCATCGCGCGGGCCACGAACCCGTTGTATACCGCTACGCAGTTGGCTTTGTTCACCAGTTTGGCAGCTGTGCCGCGCACTTTTATCAATGCCACTACGGGTATGCTGGTGGAGCAGATGGGTTGGTTTAGCTTCTTTTTATTATGTGTGGTGCTGGCGGTGCCGGGGATGCTGCTGCTGCTGAAGGTGGCGCCCTGGGGTGATGGGGGTCTGGTTACAACGCATGCACCCGGTCGCCCCGCGTAAAGCCTAACAACGGCTGCGGCATGCCGCGCCCCAGCGCAATGACTTTGAATAACTCGCCCATTTCGTTAGGCGAGAGCAGCACGCTGACGGCGCCGTTCGCTCGTAAATTCGCACGTAAATTTGCACTTGCGGTATCGATATTCGCCGTCTCACCAGCGCGCCCCGTAGGCTTGAGTCCGTCTCTGGAAAGTACCCCTGGGGTGCC
>JAUSQB010000108.1 GCA_030652715.1 Rugosibacter sp. | reverse complement strand
TTCAACAACCCGATGGGCGCCTGCCCCTCGTGTGACGGCTTGGGGCAAATTCAATTTTTTGACCCGGCACGCGTCGTGGCCTACCCTCATTTATCGCTCGCTGAAGGGGCCATCAAGGGTTGGGACAAACGTAACCAGTTTTATTTTCAAATGCTCGAATCCCTTGCGGCGCACTACAGCATAGATACCGCAATGGCTTATGAAAAGTTACCCGTTGAACTACAGAAAATCATTCTGTATGGCTCGGGCACTGAGCAGATTAAATTCAAATACCTGAGTGAAAAAGGCACCCGCTTTGAACGTAGCCACGCCTTTGAAGGCATCATCAACAGTATGGAGCGGCGCTATCGCGAAAGCGATTCCATGAGTGTCCGCGATGACCTGGTCAAATATCTGAATCACAAGCCCTGCCCCGAGTGCCAGGGCCAGCGCTTGCGCCGTGAAGCGCGCCATGTGTATATCGGCGGGCAAACCATTTCGGCCATCAGCCATCTCTCGCTGATCCAGTGTCGTGATTTTTTTGAGGAATTGGCGCTAACCGGCCAGAAAGCGCAGGTAGCGGAAAAAATCCTCAAGGAACTCATCGCGCGGCTCTCCTTTCTCATCAATGTGGGCCTCAACTACCTTTCGCTCGACCGCTCGGCGGAAACGCTTTCCGGCGGCGAGGCACAGCGTATCCGGCTGGCATCACAAATCGGTTCCGGCCTTACGGGGGTAATGTATGTGCTCGATGAGCCTTCGATCGGCCTGCATCAGCGTGATAACGTGCGCCTGCTGGAAACACTCATCCACCTGCGCGATCTGGGCAATACGGTGATCGTGGTCGAACACGATCAGGAAGCTATTGAGGCCGCCGATTATGTGGTCGACATGGGCCCGGGCGCAGGAGAACATGGCGGCGAAGTCGTCGCCGAAGGCACGCCGCAGCAAGTCGCAGCGAACAGCGCTTCACCCACCGGCGCCTTTCTATCGGGCCGCCGCCGTATCGCCATCCCCGACTTTCGCATGCCGCCCGCAGCCGACCGCTGGCTGAAAATCCTTAACGCCAGCGGCAACAATCTCAAGCAGGTGAACCTGGAAATTCCTGTGGGCTTATTCACTTGCGTCAGCGGCGTCTCGGGTTCGGGTAAATCAACCCTGATCAATGACACCCTCTATGCGGCGGCGGCACGCCATCTTTACGCAGCGACAACAGAGCCCGCCGCCTATGGCGAGATTACCGGGCTGGAATTTTTCGACAAGGTAATCAGCGTCGATCAAGCGCCCATTGGTCGCACGCCGCGCTCCAACCCCGCCACTTACACGGGTTTGTTAACACCGATTCGCGAACTGTTTGCCGGTGTGCCTGCGGCGCGCGAACGGGGTTACGGGCCGGGACGTTTTTCATTCAACGTCAAGGGCGGACGCTTCGAAGCCTGTCAAGGCGATGGCATGATCAAGGTGGAAATGCACTTTTTACCCGATATTTTTGTCGCCTGCGATGTTTGCCATGGCAAACGCTACAACCGCGAAACGCTGGAAGTCCGCTACAAGGGAAAAACCATCCACGAAGTGCTGCAAATGACCGTGGAACATGCGCGCGAATTTTTTGATGCCGTACCCGTCATTGCCCGTAAATTACAGACGCTGATGGATGTCGGGCTGTCCTACATCCAGCTGGGGCAAAGCGCCATTACGCTATCCGGTGGTGAAGCACAACGCGTCAAGCTCGCGCTGGAACTCTCCAAGCGCGACACCGGCCGCAC
>JAUSQB010000102.1 GCA_030652715.1 Rugosibacter sp. | reverse complement strand
CCGTGCAGTCGGCCAACGCCACCAACAGCGATTCCGACCGCCAGGCCCTGAACCTCGAAGTGCAGCAGCGTCTGGCGGAAATCGACCGCATCGCTTCGCAGACCTCGTTCAACGGCCGCAAGATCCTCGACGGCACCTTCGGCAATGCCGCCTTCCAGGTCGGCGCCAACGTCGGCGAAACCATCAGCGTCGGCCTGTCGACCAGCATGCGCACCGGCAGCATCGGCTCGGTGGCCACCGCCACGTCGGTCGACCTGGACACCGTCATCAGCGCGGGTTCCGCTGCGGTCGCTGGCGTGACGGCCAGCTACACAACGGCCAATATCACTGATTTTGACTTCAGCACCACGACTGGAACGGCCGGTAACTACGACGTCGATTTCACTGGAGCAGCCGTGGCTAGCGATAGTGTCACCGTCGCAGGCGTAACCTTCACATTCACTGACAGCGGCGTCGGTGGCGCAACGACGAACACGGTGAACTCCGCAACGTCGGTGACCATCGCAACCGATATCGCCGCTGCAACAACCAATTCGAGTGCAACGCTGCTGTCCAACGCATTTGGGGTCGCCAAGGTTGATGGTTTAACTTCTGGCGCATTGGGTTCCATTACAGCCGACAACACAGTCGCTGGTACGGTAAATTTTACCGACAGCCAGACAGTTGTCGCGAAAACGGTAACCGAAAGCGTCACTAACGCGACTGTGACTGCGAATGCTGCCGCTGTTGCCGATGACACCTCGAAAAATCGTACGTTTACCGTGGGTGGCATTACTGGAACGCCCGTCGCGATTACGCTGAATACCAACGTCACCAACATCAATGGCCTGCTCGGCGCGATAACCAGTGCCACAGGGTATGGTGCCAGTGGTGTGACGGCGTCGGTCAGCGGCGCTGCGATCAGGTTTACTGCCAACGACGCTGAAACGGACGGCAGCGTCACCATCTCCGGTGCTGACGAATTCGATGTCGGCGGCACGGCTGTCGCGGGTGTAACGGCCCAGGCTGCCGTTCCAGCCAGCACTGTAACCGTGGTCGGCGACTTCAACCTGCAGATCGGCGCCGCCGGCTCCACGCTGGCTGTGGCGGACGGCATCTACACTACGGTCCAGGGTCTGGTGGACGCAGTAAACACGGCGCTGTCGGGCAATGGCCTGGCTTCGCTCGACAGTAACAACGTGATGTCCATCACCGCCAACGACACCATCACAGTGACCGGCAACACGGGCCTCACGACGCTGACCCTGCCGGCCTCCAGCACCGCATCCGGCAGCCTGACCGGCGGCGATGTGCTCTCCGTGGCGAACTCGAACACGCTGATGCAGCGCCTCGATTCCGCGCTGACCTCGGTGTCGACGTTGCGCAGCACCTTCGGCGCGATCCAGAACCGCTTCGAGTCGACTATCTCCAGTCTGTCGGCAACTGCGGAAAATCTGACAGCTTCCCGCAGCCGGATTCAGGATACGGACTTTGCCGCCGAGACGGCCGCGTTGACCCGTGGGCAGATTCTGCAGCAGGCCGGTATCGCTATGTTGGCCCAGGCTAACGCGATACCGAACCAGGTGCTGGCGCTACTCCGTGGTTGATCGACTCGCTTCCGAGACTAGGTGAAAGAAGAAGGCGGAACGCAGGTTCTGCCTTTTTCCTATCCAAGGAGACCTAATGAACATCTCATCCGTTAGCATCTCCGGCACTGCCGTGCCGGTGGCGCCGCAAGAAAGTGCGCCAACTCCGCAGTCTGCTGTCGTATCCTCACTACAAACCCAGTCCGCCGAACCACCCGTCGCCATGCCTGTTGCTGCTCCTGCGCAGGCTGTCGTTGAGCAGGCTGTCGAGAAAGTAAAGCAACATATCGAAATGACGAATAGCACGCTTGATTTTTCCATAGATGAGGATAGCGGGAAAACCATTGTCCGTATCACGGATCGCGCTACCGGCGACTTGATTCGACAAGTTCCCTCCGAGGAAATGCTCCAGATTGCTCGTTCGCTTGATCAAATGCAAGGTATTCTGGTGCAAGAAAAAGCCTGAGTTTTTTCTAACAAGAAAATTCGAAACCCGCGCATTGCGCGGGTTTTTTATTGCAGCAAAACCCCGCTTTTGCCTGGGTGCCGTCGCTTATTGCTTATGGACAATGGAAATAGCAGAAAACGGTGCAAACACCTGGAGATCGCGTTAAAGGTTCCGTCAGTTTTTCCGTTATAGTTGTTGTAGAGGAGAATATACACATGGTGGGATTTTCATCACCCGGCCTTGGTTCGGGGCTTGACGTGAATGGCATCGTCACTCAGTTGATGACGCTGGAAAGGCGCCCCGTTGCCCTATTGAACACCAAGGAAGCTGGTCTGCAAGCCAAACTGACTGCGTATGGCTCGCTCAAGGGCGCGCTTTCGGCCATTCAGACAGCAGCGAAGACGCTCACGCTGGAGACGACATTCGCCAGCCGCACGGCGGCAGTCTCCGATTCAACCATTCTCTCTGCTGCGGCAGGTATCACGACGGCGGCTGGCAGCTATGCCATTGAGGTTACCCAGTTGGCAAAGCACCATGCGGTGCGCAGCAATATCGACATCGCGACGATGGATACCTTTAATACGGGGGTCTTGGCGATAAAAGTCGGCGCTGGTGCTACGGTGAATGTCACCATTGACAGCAACAACAATACCTTGGCCGGCATCCGTCAGGCTATCAACGATGCCAATACCGGCATCACAGCGACTATCGTTAATGACGGCAGCACCAACCGCTTGGTGCTGAGTTCGAAAACCCTTGGTTCGGCCGGTGCGATTACAGTAACGACCACCGATTTCGGCAGCGGCGGTACGCTGGCGCTCGCAGGGCTGGATTCTTCGGTGCTGGTGGCGACTCAGGCTGCGGATGATGCAAAATTCAGCGTCAACGGTATCGCGATCACACGATCGTCCAACACTGTTGGCGATGTTATCGATGGCATGTCGCTAAGTTTGACCAAAGTGGGCACGACCACCGTTGCAGTCAGCAAGAACACTGGGGCAACCACGACGGTAATCAATGGTTTCGTCAAGGCCTACAATGAGGCTGTCAAGCAGTTGCAAAACAGCTCGGCCTATGATGCAACCAACAAGCGTGCATCTGTCCTCACCGGCGACGGGACAGCGCGCAGCATCGACACGGAATTGCGTGGGCTGGTGCAAACCAGTGTCCCTGGTATTGGCGGTGGTATCGCGACACTTTCCAGCATTGGCATCTCTCTGCAAAAAGATGGCACGCTGGCGGTTGATAACACGAAACTCGCCGCAGCGCTGGCCGACCCTGCCAAAGATGTCGCCGCGCTTTTTGCGACAACAGCCAGCAATAGCAAGGGTATTGCTGTACGTTTTAACGATGCGCTGGAGGGCATCATCGGTATCGCGGGTCTGCTTGCCAGCCGTACCGATGGTCTTTCAGCCTCGATCAAGGATATTGGCAGGCAGCGCGATGCGCTTGCTCTGCGGCTGACGCAAATCGAAACCCGCTATCGAAAGCAGTTCACTGCACTCGATTCAGTGATCGCCGGGATGAGTCAAACCAGTCAGTATCTGACGCAGCAGCTCGCCAACCTGCCCAGCCTGTCAAATAATCGATAATCAAGGAGAAAACCATGTTTTCCACTGCGTCCAAAGCTGCTCAAACTTATGCCAGGGTCGGCATGGAAACTGGCGTCGCCGCTGCTGCCCCGCATCACCTGATTCTGATGCTGTTCGACGGCGCGCTGCTCGCTATTGCCAAAGCAGGCAGCGCCATGCAACAAAAACAGATTGCCGAAAAGGGGCAGGCTATTTCCCAGGCTATCGATATTATCGGTAATGGTCTTAAGGCCAGCCTCGATTTTTCCGCAGGCGACGAGTTGTCCAGTCGGCTGGCTATGCTCTACGACTATATGGGCAACCGCCTGCTGCATGCCAACCTGCACAATGATGCAGCAGCATTGGATGAGGTGAGCCGCCTGCTGACCGAACTCAAGTCCGCCTGGGAGGAGATCAGTGACGATCCTGCCGTGCTCGCGATTCAAAATAACAACGCGAACAAAACCGTTGCATGAGTTTTGCCATGTTGTCGGTATCTGACCAACTGGCTATTTATGAGGAAATTCATACACTTTACGGGCTCATGGTGAAGGCTGCCCAAGCCAATGATTGGGATAGCCTGATCGCGGCGGAAAGCCGTGTGGCTTTGTTGCGCGACAGGCTGATGAGTGAAGGGGGCGATGTGGCCTTGAGCGTGTCCGAGAGCGAACGAAAATCGGCCATGATCCAGAAAATTCTCGAGGATGATGCCGAAATCCGCCGTCATATTGAGCCCTGGATGGAAAATGTACGTCCACTTCTTGGTAGCCAACGCCAGCGTCGAAAAATGCAGCAAGCGTACGCTGCTATGGCAGGCAGTGCGTTTGCCGAAGTTACTGAGGTTGCCGGTGCTGTAACCGATGGTGCGGCCGATGGTGCGACCATGGATGCTTCGCTGGGGTGAGTTTCCCCTGAGTATTCCCTGGAGATGCGGTGTGGGCGTTGCCTTGTGGATACAAGACTAGGAACCAGGAGTACTCTCATTCTTGCCCAAGGAGATGATTTGTCATGGTCATGATTCCCACCCCAGTGGGTGCTCAGGTTCGTAGTCAGACAGATCCGCTGCTCAGTTCTGTTCGCCCGGTAGCGGAAATCCCTTCCGATTTGCCTGATTTTCAGCCAGGGCAAGTATTTCGCGCACGCATTCAGGAAGTCCTGCCAGAAAACACCTACAAGGCGCTGGTTGCCGGAAGGTCGTTGACGCTTTCCTTGCCCGAAAGCGCAAAAGCGGGGGATACGCTGGAGCTGGTCGTGGTTGATCGCACGCCACGGGCTGTTGTAGCAAAAATTGTGGCACAACTCGGTCAAGAGGCGATTGCCGAACCTTTTCAACGCAGTACGCTCTCTAATCTGGGTCAGTTGCTGGCTTCGCTATTGCCGCGCGAGGGTGCGGCAGCACAGTCGGCAGCGCTCACACGGGGGCAGCCCTTGTTGTCCCTGGCGTCGCTGCGTGCAGCCGATGTGTCGCAGCGTTTACCGGCACAGCTTGCGCAGGCGGTCAGTGTCAGCGGACTGTTTTACGAAGCGCATCAAGTACAGTGGATATTAGGGCAGCGTTCGCTGATGAGTTTGCTGTCTGAGCCTCAAGGCCAGTATGCGCAATCCAGGATGCGGGCGACTTTGGATGGCGTTGATGATCCGACATTATTGGCGGAAAAGTCGGCGCTGGCGATACGGCGTGAAGCGGCGCCGGGCAGCGCTTCTCCTCTTGTGCTACTGCAAAAACTGTTCGGCGGGGAGGTTGCCAGAGTCAGTGCATCGACCTCGCCACTGGTCAATCCGTCAGCGACTGCCTTGATAATGCCGGACGATTTGCGTCCGCTGGTGCAGCAACAGCTCGAGGCCGCTGCCACCCAGCGGCTGGTATGGCATGGCGAAATCTGGCCAGAGCAGTCTATGCAATGGGAAATTGAGCGCGATGCACCAGAAGCCGCTGCCGCCGCCGAGGAGCCCGCTGTCTGGCGCACTACGCTGCGCCTCACTTTGCCACGACTGGGTGAAATTGATGCCCGTGTGCAGTTGAGCGGGCAGAACATTCATCTTGCACTGCATATGTCTGCCGCCGCTGCAACTGATTTGCAGCAGGCGATTCCCTCATTGCAGCAGGCATTGGCAGCGGCTGGTTTGACGTTGCAGAGTGTGCAGGCGAAACATGGCGCAGATGAGTAAGGAAACCGAGGAAAGCGGCCAGCGCGCACTGGCGGTAGCGCTCAAATATACGCCTGGAACAGATGCACCTGTCGTGGTGGCAAAAGGCCGAGGCTTGATTGCCGACGAGATTATCGCGCGCGCAAAAGAGCACGGAATTTATGTGCATGAGTCGCCTGCTTTGGTAGCCTTGCTTGCCGAGGTGGATATGGATCAGCATATTCCTCCCCAGCTTTATATCGTGGTGGCCGAGTTGCTGGC
>JAUSQB010000088.1 GCA_030652715.1 Rugosibacter sp. | reverse complement strand
TGCGTCTGTTTTCCTGATGGGGGATTCTGCTGTCGCTGCGCGAATTTTGACATTGCGCGAGATCCTTGAGCATCACAGTCATGCTTATTATGTGCAGGATGCGCCGACGATTCCCGATGTCGAATATGACCTGCTGTTCCGCGAATTGCAGACGCTGGAAGCTGCGCATCCTGAACTGCTGACATCTGATTCGCCCACACAGCGCGTGGGTGGCAAACCCCTGCCAGCATTTGGCCAGGTAAAGCACGCCGTGCCCATGCTTTCGCTAAACAATGCGTTCAGCCTGGATGAAGTGGCAGCTTTTGATCGGCGCTGCCGTGAAGGCCTGGAGACGGACGCCATTGACTACGTCTGCGAGCCGAAGTTCGATGGCTTGGCGATCAGCCTGCGTTATGAAAATGGTCTGTTCGTACAAGGTGCGACACGCGGCGATGGAACGACAGGCGAAGATGTGACACAGAATCTGCGCACCGTGCGCAACATTCCGCTGCGCTTGATGGGCAAGGATATTCCGCCCCGGCTTGATGTGCGTGGCGAGGTGCTGATGTTGCGTGCCGATTTTGCCAGACTCAATGAACGACAGCGTGCGTGTGGTGAAAAGGAATTCGTCAATCCGCGCAATGCCGCAGCGGGCAGCCTGCGTCAGCTTGATGCGAAAATCACTGCCCAGCGGCCCTTGCGGTTTTTCGCTTACGGCGTAGCGGATGTCAATGCCGTCCAAGAAGTGGACTTGCTTCACGGCGTATCACCAGCGCCGTCCAGAGACGGATTCAAAACTTTTCATGACGAGATAATGAATTGTTTGGCAGGTTGGGGCTTCACGGTAGCCGCTGAGCGTGCCGTAATGCGAGGTGCAGCAGGGCTGGCTGCGTATTATGCAGAAATGGCGGTAGCGCGAGCGCAGTTGCCTTACGATATTGATGGCGTGGTATACAAGGTCAACGATTTGGCCGACCAGATGCAACTCGGCTTTGTTTCCCGCGCGCCGCGATTCGCCGTTGCGCATAAATTCCCCGCCGAAGAGGCGCTGACCACGGTGGAGGCCATCGAGGTGCAAGTCGGCCGCACGGGTGCGCTAACGCCTGTGGCGCGTCTGGCACCGGTCTTCGTCGGTGGCGTTACGGTCACTAACGCCACTTTGCATAACGAGGCCGAAGCGCAGCGCAAGGATGTGCGTGTGGGCGATACGGTTAGCGTGCGTCGCGCCGGGGATGTGATTCCTGAAGTGGTGGCTGTCATCTTCGAAAAACGGCCTACGCTCACCGGGTATGGAAATGAGCCATTGCATCCGCCGTTTGCCTTGCCCAGGCGCTGCCCGGTATGCGGCTCTGCCGTGGAAAAACTGGAAGACGAAGCGATTGCCCGCTGCACCGGCGGCCTATTCTGTCCGGCGCAGCGCAAACAGGCCCTGCTGCATTTCGCTAGTCGCCGAGCGATGGATATTGACGGACTGGGCGAAAAAATAGTCGAGCAACTGGTAGATAACGCTATTGTCAAAACTCCCGCTGATCTATACAAACTGGGTCTGGCTAGTTTGGCTAATCTGCAACGCATGGCTGAGAAATCTGCCGCCAATATTCTGGCTGCCATTGAAAAAAGCAAACACACCACGCTGGCGCGTTTTATTTTTGCGCTGGGCATACGCAATGTAGGCGAAGCGACTGCAAAGGATTTGACACGTTACTTTGGTAATCTGGATGCCTTGATACAGGCGAGTGAAGATCAACTGCAACAGGTGCCTGATGTCGGGCCAGTCGTAGCGGCGTCAATTGCCCATTTTTTTGCCGAGCGACACAACATCGAAGTTATTGAACAACTGCGTGCGGCGGGTGTGCACTGGGCGGAAAGCGAGCCGATGGCCTTGACTGTTGCGCCATTGGCAGGAAAAACGTTTGTGTTGACAGGCACATTGCCGACACTCGCGCGCGAGGCTGCCAAAGCAATGATCGAGGCACAAGGCGGTAAAGTGGCAGGTTCTGTCTCCAGTAAAACGGATTATGTCGTAGCAGGTGAAGATGCAGGTTCAAAACTCATTAAAGCTCAGGAATTAGGCATTACGCTGTTAAATGAAGATCAACTCAAGGAGCTATTAGACCAATGACTCATCCCAAGAAAAAAATCACCAAGGCGGTTTTCCCCGTAGCTGGCATGGGCACGCGTTTTTTGCCGGCTACCAAAGCCAGCCCTAAAGAGATGATGCCGATTGTGGATAAACCGCTGATTCAATATGCGGTAGAAGAAGCCGTTGCCGCAGGCATTACGGACATGATTTTTGTCACTGGCCGCTCCAAGCGGTCGATTGAAGACCATTTTGACAAAGCCTACGAGCTGGAAAGCGAGCTCGAACGCAAGGGCAAAACCGAGATGCTTGAGTTTGTGCGCAATTTACTGCCCAAAGACATCAATTGCATTTACCTGCGTCAACCTGAACCATTGGGTTTGGGCCATGCGGTGCTGTGTGCCCGACCGGTGGTGGGCGATGAACCCTTCGCGGTGCTGCTGGCGGACGATCTGCTCGACGGCGACATACCCGTGATGAAGCAGATGGTCGATACCTACAACTACTACAAAACTTCCGTCATCGGTGTGCAGGATGTGCCGCGTGCCGACACCAAAAGCTATGGCATCGTGGACGCAAAACCGCTGACCGAATCAGTCGAGCAAGTTTCCCGCATTGTTGAAAAACCCTCGCCTGAAGAGGCACCATCGACGCTAGCCGTGGTGGGGCGCTACGTCCTTACCCCGCGCATCTTTCATCATTTGACGCGCATTGGCAAAGGCTCGGGTGGTGAAATCCAGCTCACGGACGGCATTGCCGCGCTGTTGGCCGAAGAGCAGGTTTTAGCTTACCGTTATCAGGGCACACGCTATGACTGTGGTTCCAAGATCGGCTATCTGGAAGCCACCATCGCGTTTGCCTTGCGTCACCCGGATGTGGGAACAGAGTTCGCTGCGCTCCTGCAGCGGATGAAATGACACTCGAAAAAATGACGCCCGATTTGGCGCGAAAAATTCTCGCCGAGGCCGATCTTATCTGCTCGGCAGAAAAGTCGGTGCTGGCAGTACGGCGCGTAGCGAGCGAAATCACTGCGCAACTGGCAAACGCGAACCCGCTGGTGCTGGCGGTTATGGGTGGGGCGGTGGTATTTACCGGCCAACTCTTGCCACAGCTTGTCTTCCCGCTGGATTTTGATTACCTGCAGGTGAGTCGCTATCGCGATGACACCACAGGCGGGCAGCTGTCCTGGGTGGTTGAACCAAAAAGCGCTGTTGCCGGGCGCTGTGTGCTGGTGGTGGATGATATTCTTGATGAAGGAATCACGCTGACCGAGATTCGTCAGCGGCTATTCGCGCTGGGTGCAGCCGAAGTGCTCACTGCGGTTTTTGCCGATAAACAAAGCGATTGCAGTAAGCCCATCACCGCTGATTTTGTGGGCATTACCGTGCCGGATTGCTATGTGTTTGGCTTTGGCATGGACATCAAAGGCGCCTGGCGCAATCTGCCTGCGGTGTATGCGTTAAAGCGCGAGTGATCGCCTGAAGGATTACCTGAAAGCGCTTTTATAAATAAAGGCGCGGCGCAGTAGCAGATTGCGAATCTTTACGCCGCGTGCTTAAAGAGTAAGAGTAACAAGCAGGCGAATTAAGCGTGCGCTTTGCGCCAGGCCACCATGCCGGTCAAAATGATAATCGCGTGAATGACCAGTGTTGTTACGCCCACCCACATTGCCTCATAGCTATAGACCATGCTGTAGATATCCCAAATGCTATCGACGATTTCCGTCATGATGACGACCGGAATGACAGCAATATATTTCATGGGATTACGGGCACCCCACAGAGCAACCATGCCAATAGCCGCTAGCTGAATCCCTACGATCACCCATGCTTCGGTGAGGAGGCGGAAGATGGGCTCTGTTGCATAGAGTTCGACGCCCGGGTACATCGTCGGCAATCCGGGGCCAAATACAGAAGGCCAGGTGAGTACGGCATTGAACACATACCAAAGCCCCAGGACAATGAACCAGTTACGGGTATATTTCATTATTATCTCCTCAATGTTTTGGTGATTCAGTCAAAAAAACGAGTTTGATTTATACCTCAAAATTAAAGGTGCGCCTGCTTTTTTCTTGAGGTTACAGCCTGTTTTTTTCCGCGAGAGATACAACCCGTTGAGGATGTATGGGGATTAATCCAGCACATGCGAGACTAGCCCATCAGCGAGCTTGGGCTCGAACCAGGTGGACTTGGGGGGCATGATCTGGTTGCTGTCGGCCACGTTCATTAATTGCTGCATGCTGGTTGGAAACAGGGCGAAAGCTGCGGCCATTTCGCCAGAGTCAACGCGCTTTTCCAGTTCGGCGAGACCGCGAATGCCGCCGACAAAGTCGATGCGTTTATCGCGGCGCAGGTCGGTGATGCCGAGGATGGGATCAAGCAGATGATCCGATAGCAGCGATACGTCAAGGCTGGCGACGGGATCGGCTGGAATCAGTTGCGCATGAATCGTTAGCCGATACCATTGCCCAGCCAGATACATGCCGAACTCGCCAGGGCGTGACGGAGACGCGGGAGTCGTACTTTCTTCAACCGTAAATGCCGAGCCGAGCCGTGTCACCAGCGCCGACTTTTCGAGGCCATTCAAATCTTTCACCACGCGGTTGTAATCCAGAATTTTCATCTGGTGATGCGGGAAGATGACGGTTAAAAAGGTGTCCGAGGCGAGTGTCAATCCCTCTTGACGCCGCGCGGCGGCGACACGCGAAGCGGCGGCAGAGCGGTGATGCCCGTCGGCAATATAAAGGGCTTCCATTGCGTCGAAGGTGTGCGTGAGTGCATCGATGGTGGCTGCATCACGCACCACCCAGATCTCATGGCGTATGCCATCGTCAGCCGTGACATCCGCCTCCGGTGTGCCTTTGGCGGCATGGGCGATCAATTCATCCGCTGTAGTGGATGACGGATAGGCCAGCAGCACGGGGCCGGTTTGTGCATTCAAGGCTTCAATCTGGCGCACGCGATCATCTTCTTTATCCGGCCGCGTGAACTCATGTTTGCGAATACGGTTGCTGTTGTAATCGGCCACGCTCGCGGTGGCGACCAGGCCGGTTTGTACATGCTGGCCCATGGTCAGGCGATAAATGTAATAGCAGGGCGCATCGTCACGCAGCAGCACACCCGCATCAAGCATCTTGCCCAGGTTGCTCGCAGCCATGGCATACACCGCTGGTGAATAGGGATCCGTGCCGATGGGCAGATCAATCTCGGGTTTGGAAATATGCAGGAAGGACCAGGGTTTGGCCGCAGCACGCTGGCGTGCCTCGTCGCTTGAGAGTACGTCGTAAGGCGGGGCAGCAATGTCAGCCGCACGGCCAGGAGCAGGCCGCAGGCCGCGCAATGGGGCGATGAGATGCGGGTTGATCGAAGACGGGTTGGAGGGCATGGTCAAAGGCTCAGATTTTGAGAAGGTTAATTCATTAGTTTCGCAAATAATTGATATAAAGCGGAAATGCGTTCTTGCAGTGTGGTGGTGCTTTTTTGCCAGGAGAGTTTGTCCTGGCCCGCGAGTTTGATCGTACGTTCTTTTTGTATCAGATGAATGATCTTTGCCGGATCAATCGGTGGGTTGGGGACAAATTGCAATTGTATCGCGGCAGGGCCGGCATCCACTTTCTTGATGCCTAATGTGCGCGCAGCCAGTCGAATACGATGGGTTTCCAAGAGCGCGAGCGACTGGCTGGGCAGCATGCCATAGCGGTCGATGAGTTCTTCTTGCAGCAGGCGCAGATCATCCTCGTTTTCGCAATTGGCCAGGCGTTTGTAGAGCATCAGCCGCTCATGCACGTCCGGGCAGTAGTCTTGCGTCAAGAGCGCTGGCGTGTGCAAATTGATTTCTGCGGTGAGCGCCAGCGGCATGGTCAAGTCTGGAATGTCTTTACCTGCTTTCAAGGCGGCGACGGCGGCATTGAGCATATTGGTATACATCGCAAACCCAATTTCGTGAATCTCGCCGCTTTGGTTTTCGCCCAATACTTCACCCGCGCCGCGAATTTACAGATCAAGCATTGCGAGAAAAAAGCCCGAGACGAGCAATTCCATGGCGTGAATGGCATCCACCCGACGTTGTGCCTGCGGGCAAGGTT
>JAUSQB010000071.1 GCA_030652715.1 Rugosibacter sp. | reverse complement strand
GACGAACAATGACTTCAATGTGTTTATCATTGATTTTGACACCCTGAAGTCGGTACACGTCCTGCACTTCGTCAATAATATAGCGGGCAAGTTCATCTACCCCCTTAAGTCGCAAGATGTCATGAGGATCAGCTGGGCCATCTACAATAACTTCACCCTTGCTGACAACTTGTCCATCGTGAGCCATGACATGCTTGTCTTTGGAAATAAGATATTCGCTACTTACGCCATCAAGATCAGTGATGATGAGACGCTGTTTTCCTTTAGTATCTTTACCAAAAGACACTGTACCCGTTACCTCAGCCAGAATACCTGCATCTTTTGGCGACCTGGCTTCAAATAGCTCTGCTACACGTGGTAAGCCGCCGGTAATATCTCGGGTTTTAGACGACTCTTGAGGAATACGGGAGAGAATATCGCCAACCGAAACCCATTGCCCATCCCGTACGGTTATCAAAGAGCCAACTTGGAAAGTAATAGTAACTACGTGATCCGTTCCGGTAATTTTTACCTCCTGGCCTGCCTCATCAATGAGTTTAACTTGTGGGCGAACACCCTTGGCAGACTTAAGCCCACGTTTCGTATCGATAACGACCAGCGTTGATAGGCCGGTAATATCATCCATCTGCTCAGCTACAGTCACACCTTTTTCAATATTCTCAAATTTAGCAGTTCCCGCATACTCCGCAACAATTGGGCGAGTATGTGGGTCCCAAACGGCAAGCTGTGCCCCCGCTTTAGCTTGAGCCCCATCATCAAGCAAAAGGGTTGCGCCATAAGGCACCCTATGACGCTCACGTTCACGGCCATTGTCATCAACAATCAATAATTCACCTGATCGTGAAATGACAATTTTTTCGCCTTTTGAGTTTTCAACATATCTCACGGTCGGTGCATACTTTACGCGACCAGCGCTCTTTGCCTCAATACTGCTCTGCGCAGCAGAGCGGGATGCAGCACCACCGACGTGAAACGTCCGCATAGTCAACTGAGTACCCGGCTCGCCAATAGATTGTGCTGCAATTACCCCAACAGCCTCGCCAGTATTAACCATTGACCCGCGACCCAAGTCACGACCATAGCACTTCGCGCACAATCCATATCGCGTTTCGCACGAGAGGGGAGTCCTCACATTGACTTCATCAACGCCCAGTGACTCTATAGCATCAACCGCATCTTCATTTAGCAAATAACCTGCGGTATAGAGGATGTTGCCGGTATCAGGATGCATAACATCGCTACACAAAACACGGCCAAGTATGCGCTCCCGAAGTGGTTCAATGACTTCGCCACCCTCAACTAATGCTTTCATCAAGAATCCGTTTTCGGTCTCGCAGTCATCCTCTATCACTACTAAGTCTTGTGTTACATCTACAAGGCGGCGCGTCAAATACCCCGAATTGGCTGTTTTTAAAGCAGTATCAGCCAAGCCTTTGCGTGCACCGTGCGTCGAGATAAAGTACTGAAGTACATTAAGCCCCTCTCGAAAGTTTGAGGTAATAGGAGTCTCGATGATAGAGCCATCAGGCTTTGCCATTAGCCCCCGCATACCGGCTAACTGCCGAATCTGAGCAGCAGAGCCACGGGCACCAGAATCAGCCATCATATAAATTGAGTTGAATGATTCTTGACTGCAGACCACTCCTTCGGAGTTTGTTACCTCCTCTTTGGCGAGTTGATCCATCATGGCCTTGGCAACTTGATCACCTGCACGTCCCCAGATATCAACCACTTTGTTATACCGCTCACCTGCAGTCACAAGCCCAGACGTGTATTGTTTCTCAATTTCCTTGACCTCGTCTTCTGCAACTCTTATGAGCTCATGTTTTTGACTTGGTATCTGCATGTCATCCAGACATATTGAGATGCCTCCGCGTGTTGCCAAACGGAAACCATATTGCATGAGTTGATCTGCAAAAACCACGGTATCTTTTAAACCACAACGGCGGAAACTTTCATCTACCAGCTTGGATATCTCTTTTTTCTTCAGTGGCTTGTCAATAACTGAAAAAGGTAAACCGCGTGGCAATATTTCTGACAGCAGCGCTCGACCTGCGGTTGTTGAATAACGCGTTATTTTCTTCGTCCACTGACCATCTTCTTTCAAATCATATTCAGGAATTCGCACAGCAATCCGTGCATGTAAATCTACCTCTTTCGCATCAACCCCTCTGGCCAGTTCAGCGATGTCAGAAAACATCATGCCTGTGCCACGCGCAGTAACACTTTCCCGTGTTGAGTAATACAGTCCCAAAACAACATCCTGAGAAGGCACGATAATTGGCACGCCATTTGCCGGTGACAGCACATTATTCGAGGCCAGCATAAGGGTACGAGCTTCCATTTGTGCCTCTAACGATAATGGCACATGGACAGCCATTTGGTCACCGTCAAAGTCGGCATTAAAAGCGACGCAAACGAGCGGATGCAGTTGAATTGCCTTGCCTTCAATCAGCATTGGCTCAAAAGCCTGGATGCCTAGACGATGCAAAGTCGGAGCACGATTAAGCATAACGGGATGCTCGCGAATAACGCCTTCCAGAATATCCCAAACGACGGGAGTTTCAGCTTCGACTTCTTTTTTGGCTGCTTTGATAGTGCTGGCAATACCCATCTTTTCAAGCCGCTCAAAAATAAAGGGCTTAAATAGTTCCAGCGCCATTTTCTTAGGCAAACCACACTGGTGAAGCTTGAGTTGTGGACCAACCACAATCACTGAACGCCCTGAGTAATCAACACGCTTACCCAGCAGATTTTGCCTGAAACGACCACCCTTGCCCTTGATCATGTCCGCAAGTGACTTAAGTGGTCGTTTGTTTGCGCCAGTCATCGCTTTGCCACGTCGACCATTGTCAAGCAATGAGTCAACTGACTCCTGAAGCATGCGTTTTTCATTACGGACGATGATATCCGGCGCTTTCAGCTCTAGTAGCCGCTTGAGACGATTATTTCGATTGATAACTCTTCGATACAAGTCATTCAAGTCAGAAGTTGCAAATCGACCACCATCCAGTGGCACCAGCGGACGTAAATCGGGTGGAAGCACGGGAAGAACTTCTAATATCATCCATTCCGGCTTGATTCCAGAATGCTGGAAGCCCTCGAGCACTTTGAGTCGTTTGGAAATTTTCTTCATTTTTGCTTCGGAGCCTGTCGTTTCGATCTCCTGATGCAAAATTTCGACTTCGCGCGCGATGTCTAACGTACGCAGAAGCTCACGCACGCCCTCGGCACCCATCATGGCAGTAAAATCATCGCCGTATTCTTCAACCTTGGCCAAGTAGTCATCTTCAGTCAGCAACTGCGCCCGGTTAAGGGGCGTCATTCCCGGGTCTACAACAACAAATGCCTCAAAATACAGTACGCGCTCAATATCACGCAAAGTCATATCAAGCACCATGCCAAGACGACTAGGCAAGCTCTTCAGGAACCAGATATGTGCCACGGGTGAAGCCAGCTCGATATGAGCCATGCGCTCTCGGCGCACCTTGGACTGAGTCACCTCCACACCACACTTTTCGCAAATGACTCCGCGATGCTTTAACCGCTTGTACTTGCCGCAAAGACACTCATAATCCTTAATCGGGCCAAATATCTTTGCACAAAACAAACCATCACGCTCTGGCTTGAATGTCCTATAGTTGATCGTTTCCGGCTTTTTAACTTCCCCATACGACCATGAGCGAATCTTGGCTGGTGAAGCCAGGCCAATAGTAATCGCATCGAAGTTATCTTCAGCTGCCAGATTTTGCTTAAAAAGATCGGCAAATAGACTTTTCATTAGTTATCTCCAGTGGACGACTATCGGGTTCAATGACGCTCAAGATCAATATCGATCGCTAGTGAACGAATTTCCTTGATCAAGACATTAAATGACTCAGGCATACCCGCATCAATTTTGTGCTCGCCCTTGACAATATTTTCATAGACTTTGGTGCGTCCGCCTACATCATCTGACTTGACGGTCAGCATTTCCTGTAGCACATAGGCGGCACCATAGGCTTCTAGTGCCCATACCTCCATTTCACCAAAGCGCTGACCACCAAACTGCGCCTTACCACCAAGAGGCTGCTGGGTCACCAAGCTATATGGGCCGGTTGAACGAGCATGCATCTTGTCATCAACCAAATGATGCAGTTTTAGAACATGCATATAACCGACGGTAACTGGTCGATCAAACTTTTCCCCAGTACGTCCATCAAACAAATCCACTTGGCCATTCACGGGCAAGTCTGCAAGCTCAAGCATGGCTTTGATTTCTGACTCGTGAGCACCATCAAATACTGGAGTAGAGAATGGCACCCCCCCCTTGAGATTTACTGCAAGCTCAGCCAACTCAAAATCATTCAGACTGTTGACTTCTTCACTCCGCCCGGAGCTGTTGTAAATACTGTTCAGCAGCTTACGCACCTCGGCGGCAGATGCCTGTTGACGTAGCAAGGTATCAATTTTCTTTCCAAGACCTTTGGCCGCCCATCCCAGATGGGTTTCAAGAATCTGGCCTATATTCATCCGTGATGGTACCCCCAATGGATTGAGTACGATATCCATCGGCGTACCATCCGCCATATGAGGCATATCTTCAACGGGTACAATTTTTGAGATAACGCCTTTGTTACCATGCCGACCGGCCATCTTATCACCAGGCTGGACCCGCCGTTTAACCGCAAGGTAAACCTTGACCATTTTCTGCACACCCGGCGGAAGCTCGTCGCCCTGCGTCAGTTTCTTTTTCTTGGCATCGAAAGCCATATCAAAATCTTTACGTGTCTGCTCAATGCTATCGCGCAGATTTTCCAATTGCTCTTGAGCCTCTTCACTTACAAGGGAAATATCAAACCAGTGATAGTGCTCAACCGTTTCAAGATAGGCTTTGGTTATTTTGGTGCCTTTAATGAGCTTTTTAGGCCCCTTATTAGCCACTTTATTTACCAGCAATCTTTCGATTCGCGCAAATGTGTCGCGCTCAACAATACGCATCTGGTCAGCCAAATCTTGTTTATAACTCTTCAACATATCATCGATAATCGACTGGGCACGCTTATCGCGCTCTATACCTTCACGCGTAAACACTTGGACATCAATCACGGTTCCCACCATGCCTGAAGGAACTTTTAGCGACGTATCCTTTACATCCGAAGCCTTCTCGCCAAAGATTGCGCGCAACAGTTTTTCTTCAGGCGTAAGCTGCGTTTCACCTTTAGGTGTTACCTTGCCAACAAGCACATCACCGGCTTCAACCTCTGCTCCAATGTAAACAATACCTGACTCATCCAGGCGCCCAAGCTGGGACTCACCCAGGGTAGCAATATCCCTTGAAATCTCCTCAGGGCCGAGTTTTGTATCACGCGCCATGACAGTCAGCTCTTCAATGTGAATTGAAGTAAAGCGATCCTCCGCCACAACACGTTCAGAGATGAGAATGGAATCCTCAAAGTTATACCCATTCCAAGGCATAAATGCCACAAGCATGTTCTGACCTAAAGCCAACTCACCGAGGTCAGTTGATGCACCATCAGCAATGACATCACCCTTGCCAATGGCATCACCCACTTTCACAATAGGGCGCTGATTGATATTCGTGTTTTGATTGGACCTTGTGTACTTTATAAGATTGTAAATGTCGACACCGACTTCCCCTGGCACGGTTTCGTCATCATTAACTCGAACTACAATTCGGTTGGCATCAACATAATCAACCAAGCCGCCACGCAAAGCCTGAACTACGGTTCCTGAATCAACAGCCACAGTGCGCTCTATTCCGGTACCGACAAACGCCTTTTCTGGCCGTAAGCAAGGAACAGCCTGCCGTTGCATGTTGGCACCCATCAATGCCCGGTTCGCGTCATCATGCTCAAGGAACGGAATCAACGAGGCCGCCACCGAGACAATTTGGTTAGGCGCAACGTCCATGTATTGCACATCGCCGGGTTCTTTGAGCGAAAACTCGCCATTAAGCCGACAAGAAACCAGAGTGCCCGTTAAAGTACCTTTCTTGTCCAGCTCTGTATTTGCTTGGGCAATGACATACTTTCCCTCTTCAATCGCTGACAAATACTCAATCTCATCAGTGACACGACTATCTACCACCTTGCGGTAAGGAGTTTCCATGAAACCGTATTCGTTTGTGCGCGAATAAAGTGCCAAGGAATTGATCAGACCGATATTCGGGCCTTCAGGCGTTTCGATAGGGCAAACACGGCCATAATGTGTCGGGTGCACATCTCGCACCTCAAAGCCTGCGCGCTCACGCGTCAATCCGCCGGGGCCGAGTGCCGAAATACGACGCTTATGCGTAATTTCCGATAGCGGATTCGTTTGATCCATAAACTGCGACAGCTGACTGGAACCAAAGAATTCCTTAATCGCCGCAGAAATCGGCTTTGCATTAATCAAATCGCGGGGCATAAGATTATCGCTTTCCGCTTGATTGAGCCGCTCTTTTACAGCCCGTTCAACGCGCACCAAGCCTGCACGGAACTGGTTTTCAGCCAACTCGCCAACAGAACGTACGCGACGATTACCCAAGTGATCAATGTCATCAACTTCGCCACGGCCGTTACGCAACTCGACTAGAATTTTAACAACATCAACGATATCTTGATTTGACAGCGTACCGGATCCCTCAATCTCTTCACGACCGACACGACGGTTAAACTTCATGCGGCCAACATCCGACAAGTCATAGCGCTCATCAGAATAAAACAGGCTATGGAAGAGGTTCTCGACAGCATCTTCAGTCGGTGGCTCACCTGGGCGCATCATTCGATAAATAGCAACGCGTGCGGCCCACTGATCGGTTGTCTCATCGATGCGCAAAGTTGACGAGATGTACTCGCCACGATCCAGATCATTGACATACAGCGTATTTAAATGTTCAACGCCATTTTCAATCAACTTGGCCAGCAGGTCTTCGGTGATCTCATCATTGGCATTGGCAATGACTTCACCCGTCTCTTGATTGACCAGCGTATTCGCAATAATTCGGCCCAGCATGTATTCGTCCGGCACAACAAATTTCTTGATACCGGCTTCAGCCAGCTGGCGGATATGCTTGGCAGTAATACGCTTATCTTTGCTGACAATAGGATTGCCCGCTTTGTCAAGAATATCGAACTTTGCCATCTCGCCACGCAAGCGCTCGACATCGCTTTCAAACAGAATGCCCTTCTTGGTTAACTGGAACGTATCAAACTCAAAGAAAGTGCTCAAAATTTGCTCATGCGTCATGCCAATTGCTTTGAGCAAAATAGTCACTGGCATTTTGCGGCGACGGTCAATCCGGAAGAATAAGACATCCTTCGGATCAAATTCAAAATCCAACCAGGATCCGCGGTACGGAATGATTCTCGCCGAAAACAGCAACTTGCCTGAGCTATGCGTCTTACCCTTGTCGTGCTCAAAAAACACGCCTGGCGAACGGTGCAGCTGAGAAACGATGACCCGCTCCGTACCGTTAATAACAAACGAGCCCGTGGTTGTCATGAGCGGAATTTCACCCATGTACAACGGCTGATCTTCTTTAACTTCTTTAACCGCTTTTGTATCGCGATCCAGCAGTATCAAACGTACTTTTGCCCGCAGTGGACTAGCGAATGTTAAACCACGCTGATGACACTCTTTGACGTCAAAAGAAGGCTCGCCCAAGGCGTACTCGATAAACTCAAGCCGCGCGTTGCCAGAATGTGCAACAATCGGAAAAATTGATGTGAATGCTGCCTGCAAACCCTGATTTTTTCGCGCGCCAGGCGACACATCGGTTTGCAGAAAGTGCATGTAAGAATCGATCTGCGTTGCCAGCAGGAATGGGATATTAAGCACATTCTCCCGTTTGGCAAAACTTTTGCGGATACGCTTTTTTTCAGTGTAAGAATAAGGCATGGTGTCTCCGTTCGTGATTCAGACATCGGGGGGGGGGATAAAAGAAAAAACTGCACGCAGTTTTTTTGTTTAGCCCCTGCTCCAGATTAACTTCTGGCAGATTTAACTCGTTTAAAAGTAGAAAACGGGCTGGCAACAACGCTGCCAACCCGCTTCACAGCAAAAATTACTTGATTTCGACCTTCGCGCCAGCTTCCTCAAGTTGCTTTTTGAGGGCTTCTGCATCAGCCTTGGAAACACCTTCTTTAACAGCCTTGGGGGCACCATCAACAACATCTTTGGCTTCCTTCAGACCAAGGCCCGTCGCTGCACGAACAACCTTGATCACTTCAACCTTCTTCTCGCCAGCCGCAAGCAGCATGACGTTGAATTCAGTTTGCTCTTCTGCAGCTGCAGCCGCAGCCGCGGGAGCAGCAACCGCAACAGCGGCAGCAGCAG
>JAUSQB010000069.1 GCA_030652715.1 Rugosibacter sp. | reverse complement strand
ACCGTGCCGCGTTTCATCGAGTCTTCAACTGAACGCACAATCAAGCGCTCGCCCAACTGTGCTGCGCGATAGTCGCGAAATGCCAATAGCTCTGGATAGTTATGCCCGGTATCAATGTTCAGCAAGGGAAAAGGAAAGCGGCCGGGGCGAAAGGCTTTTTCTGCCAGGCGCAGCAAGACAATGGAATCTTTTCCGCCAGAAAACAGCAGTGCAGGATTCGCGCATTGTCCGGCCACTTCGCGCAGGATGTAAATGGATTCGGACTCAAGCCAGTCGAGATGCGAGAGCGTGTGTTTGGGTAATTGAGCCAGGTTGCTCATGACGATGTTCCTTCTTTGACGATGCGTTGCAGGCGGCCATCCACCATATGCAGGCCGCACTCTTTGGTTTGCGGGTTTTCCCACCACCAGCGGCCGGCGCGGATGTCTTCGCCGGGCTGTATGGCGCGGGTGCAGGGCGCACAGCCGATGCTGGGATAGCCTTGATCATGCAGGGCATTGTAGGGCACATGGTGGGCGTGAATGTAAGCCCAGACTTCTGCTTCAGTCCAGTCAGCCAAGGGGCTCACTTTGATCAGGCCGTTGGCATCATCCGGCGCAATGGGCGCAATGCTCGTGCGGGTCGCCGACTGCGCGGCCCGCAGGCCTGTCACCCATGCGCCTTTGTTGGCCAACACACGCTGCAAGGGTTCAACTTTACGGGCGTGGCAGCATGCTTTGCGCGCTTCGATGCTGTCGTAAAAACCATTGATGCCATAGCGTGTCACGCAAGCTTCGACATCTTCAGGCCGGGGAAAAATCAGGTTGATGCGCTGCCCATAATGTTCTTCAACTGTTGCTATGAGCGCATAGGTTTCTGCTGGCAGGCGCCCGGTATCGAGTGAAAAGATTTCAATGGGCAATTGCTCGCGCCAGATCAAGTCGGTGAGCACCATATCCTCGGCACCCAGACTGTTGGCGAAAACCACGGGGGCATAGTCGCTGACGGCAGAGCGCAGCAGGTTGAGGGCGGCGACCGTTTGGGTGGCAATGGTGGCAGGCAGGGTCGTGTTGTCAGGCATGATGTTTTACGCAGTATTTTATACGGTACGGCGGCGGAACAAGGGTAACGGTTGATCAACCGCACCTTGATATACATCGGGGAAATCATTTAATGATTGCAGCGCGGCTTCTGCATCTTGCCCTTGCGGGATGAGGATGGCATCAAAGCCCACACGGCGCAGAAAAAAAAGCTGGTCGCGCCCGATATTGCCTACGGCGCGCAACTCGCCACGGTAGGCATAGCGTTCGCGCAACAGGCGGGCAGTGGAATAGCCGCGACCATCAATGAACTTAGGGAATTCAACTGCCATCATCGCAAAGTGGTGTACATCGCGCGCAATATCCTCGACGCGAAAAGTCGGCGCTAGCGAGACGGCGATATCGCCCAGACTCTCAGCGCGGGCGAGCAACGCGTCGCGCTGGGCAAGCCACGCGACAGCAGGGATCACTATCCGGCCCGCAGGGATCGGCAGCGCAGCGGCATCGTCGAGAGCAGCTTCGTCAGCTAGCGCTATGGTGTGCCAGCTGTCGTCAATCAGCTGGCCATCTTTGATGAGTTGTTTAGACATGGGCAAGTTCTCCAGCAGCTTCATCCTTGCGATACGCCGCCTCGCGGAAGGGTTGCAGGCCGATGCGTGCAAGGGTGTCATTGAAAGATTCATCGGCGTGGCGCTGAGCAAGATAGGTTTGAATCATGCGTTCAATCACATCCGGAATTTCAGCGGCGGCAAACGAGCGGCCGATCACGTCGCCAATTCGTGCGTCATTGCCCTGCGCGCCACCGAGCGTAATTTGATACCACTCTTCGCCCTTTTTATCGACGCCGAGAATGCCAATCGCGCCGAGGTGATGATGGCCGCAGGAATTCATGCAGCCGGAAATGTTCAGCTCCAATTCGCCAATGTCGAACAGGTAATCCAGGTCGGCAAAGCGCTCATGAATAGCTGCTGCAATGGGCAGGGATTTGGCGTTCGCCAGCGAGCAAAAATCGCCGCCGGGGCAAACTATCATGTCGGCCAAGAGGCCGATGTTGGCGCTGGCCAGACCGGCGGTTTTTGCCTTTTGCCAGACGGTGTATAAGTCACGCTGCGGCACATCGGAAAGAATCAGGTTTTGCTCATGCGCCACACGCAGCTCGCCAAAGCTGAATTCGTCGGCGAGCGTGGCTGTCGCTTCCATCTGCGCGACGGTTGCATCACCCGGTGCAACCCCCGGTGTTTTCAGCGACAAGGTGACTGCCGCATAACCGGGAATTTTGTGCTCATGCACGTTGCGCTCCAGCCAGCGGCTGAAGGCTTTGTCGTTGTAGTGTGCAGCGATGCTGGCCAGATCGCTGGCCGGAAATTTTTCATAAGCCGGTGGCGAAAACTGGCTCGCTACGCGTGCGACTTCTTCGGCAGTCAGCGTGTTCGGGCCATCCTTGATATGTGCCCATTCCTCTTCCACCTGGCGGGCAAACTCTTCGCTGCCGATGGCCTTGACCAGAATCTTGATGCGCGCCTTGTAGGGATTGTCGCGTCGTCCGTAACGGTTATAAACCCGCACCAGCGCTTCGCTGTAAGTGAGCAGATGCTGCCAGGGTAAAAAGTCGATCATCTTTTGCCCGATGAGCGGCGTGCGGCCCAGCCCGCCCCCGGCATACACTGTGAAGCCGATCTCGCCCGCGTCATTTTTAACCAGTTGCAAGCCTAAGTCATGCACGCGAATGGCCGCACGATCTTCCTTCGAACCACTGATGGCCACTTTGAATTTGCGCGGCAAATAAGCGAATTCCGGATGAAACGTCGACCACTGACGCAACAGTTCTGCCCATGGCCGCGGGTCGGTAATTTCATCCGCCGCAATGCCGGCGAAATGATCGGTCGTGATATTGCGGATGCAGTTGCCGGAAGTCTGAATGGCGTGCATTTCCACATTCGCCAGTTGTTCCAGAATATCGGGTACCTTGGGTAGTTCTATCCAGTTGAGTTGCAGATTTTGCCGTGTCGTGAAGTGCCCTGTGCCACGATCATAGCGGCCGGTGACATCGGCCAGCGCACGCAGTTGTGTGGATGAGAGCAGGCCATAGGGAATGGCGATGCGCAGCATGGGCGCGTGGCGCTGGATGTACAGCCCGTTTTGCAGGCGCAGCGG
>JAUSQB010000241.1 GCA_030652715.1 Rugosibacter sp. | reverse complement strand
GGGCCAGGTTTTCCCGAACGCGTTGCCCGAAAGCCTTCTTCGTGAAAATTCGACATTTACCGATTTGCAATCGGTCGCTGGTACGAAATCCCTTTTCGGTGACCCACAAGTCGCATTCGAAATGATCGGAACACATGACGATACTGGAGAACACGCCAGAGCGGGTCAGGAAGTACTTTGGCGACAAACATGTCGCCTATGCGGCCTCATGAATAAAAACCGCCGGATCAATAGTTTTAATCAATCTGTCATCAAACGTGCCAGTTTTTCCAGCAATGTGTCGCGGTCGATGGGCTTTACAACAAAATCGACCGCGCCGGCCTTGAGGCTGTCGATCACCACTTTGTTTTCGCTTTTTCCGGTCATCATGATCACCTTCAGTCCGGCCAATTGAGGGTTGACCATTATTCGCCGTGTGGTTTCGATGCCGTCCATCTCGGGCATCATGACATCCATAAGAATCACGTCGGGGCGGGACTTGCGCAGCACGTTGAGCGCTTCGATACCATGGGCGGCAAACAGCACGCTGTAGTTGGCCCCCTCAAGGGCCTTGCCCACTATCCGTTGCTGAAGTTCATCATCATCGACTAGCAAAATGACCGGCCGCACCTCATCCGCCATGACTTTCAAGGCACGAACCGATTTCATCAGCGGCGCATAGCCCTGCCTGAATTCGCTAGCCCAGGCTTTGAGCGGCCCGACTTCACGGTCCACCGCCCGGAAGCGCTCAAAGATTTCCTGCTGTTTGAAGCGACGGATTTCCTCGTTCAAGGCATCGGCATTGGCAACTGTCACGGCACCGCCCAGTCCGCCCGCAGCGAGGCGCTGCGAGAACCCGTCGAGAGCCGTGCCAATATGCTGTTCGGCGCGTGCAATGGCGGTGTTTGCCAAGGCGATGTGTTGATCGCCTTTTGCCAGCCGCTCATCGAGCAGCGTTTCCAGCTCAGCGATGCGGCGCGCCTGAGCCGCGAACGCGGTGACTGATGGGCCGCCCGCATTGAAGACGGCGAGTTCGCGCAGCGCATGATGAACCGCCATGCCCAAACGCGACATGTCGTAGGTCATCGGCCAGAAGAGCACGTAGTCATCGAAATAGCACTTCTTGCACAGGTCGTAAACCCGCTTCACCTGATCCTTGTTGCACAGAATGACGGTGCGATGCGTGTGCTGCTGCACGGTCGGGCATAGGCGGTAAAGGCCCAGGTAGTAGCGTTCCGCTTTCTCCAGCGCGTCAAATGCCAACACCAGCACAGCGGGGCGGTGACGCTCGAAGTCCTGCGCGATCAGCGCCGGGTCGGTCGACGCAAAGACGTTCTGGTATTCGTCCTGCAGGAGCTTTTTGACCATCCCTGC
>JAUSQB010000240.1 GCA_030652715.1 Rugosibacter sp. | reverse complement strand
CAAATGGATATTGTGTGCGCTGCCAGTACAACACTGCAGCGGTCGCCGCATCGCACAAACCCCACAGCACAACGCGCTTCAAATGCGGGCAATGTGTTTTGAATGCCGCTAGCGCAGCGGCAATATCGGCATCCAGCGCTTCAAAACTTTGCGGCTCGCCGGTGCTATCGCCCATACCGCGAAAATCGAAGCGCATGGAACAAAAGTCGGCGCTGGCAAGACGGCGGGATAACAGTACAAATTGCCGATGGCTCCCCGCGCGATACTGCCTGCCGCCCACGAGAATGAGAACGCCAGTGTCTGCCGGTTGGTTCGGCACGTTCACCACCCCAATCAGGCGCTCCCCCGCGCAATCGAAGATGATAGGCAACTCGCTCGGCTCAGTCAATTCAGGCGATGCCATCGCGACGATCCATCAATAGTTGCGCAGTAGCCGCACGCAGCGCCGGGCAATCTTCAGCCTCGGCAATTTGCCAAAAGGCGGCCCCCGGCACCACAGCGCAGCACACGTTTTTGCCTTGTTCGCGCCACGCGGTGACGGCCGATTCCAACGCGGGCGACAGCGCGAGTGGCGTGGCATTGTCTTGCTCAGGCGCCTGCCAAGGCTTAAGCTCAACACAGCTCACGCGACGAGTGCTGGCAGGCAGCACAAGACGCGACGCAGATAAGCCGACTATCAGCGCGGGCGAAATGCCATATCCGGCAATCTCGATCATCGCGGAATTGCCTGTCACCTGGTTAGCATCCTTCTCGGGTGCGCCCGCGTGACTTTCCAGCGCTCTGGCTGCAACCTCAAGACGCTTGAACTGCCGCCAGTACGTCTCGCCCGACAACACCGGCTGCCAGAACAAAAAATTCACAGGCTCATTCATCGCGCAAGCTGCTTCAGCCGCCAGCAGACAACCTGCACGCAAACCCCAGAAAGTCAGCGGCTCTGGGCTTTCCTCTGAGCTTTCAATCGCGTTGCCAACGCTGGGCAACTGTCTGTGGCGTGCCTCCATCCAGCGTGCCGCTTCAATAATGTCCGCAACCCAAGCCGACCAGCTGGCCTCGCT
>JAUSQB010000039.1 GCA_030652715.1 Rugosibacter sp. | reverse complement strand
ATCAAGATCGACGGCAACACGGCCTTTGTTAAAGGCGTCGCCGAATTGCAAGGCGCCACCGTGATGGCCACCGATTTGCGCGCTTCGGCGAGCCTGGTGATTGCCGGGCTGGTGGCGCAAGGCGAGACAGTGATCGAACGGATTTATCACCTTGATCGCGGCTATGCAGCGCTGGACCAAAAACTCACCGCACTGGGCGCGCGCGTGGCGCGGTTAAAATAACGCCATGAGTACTGCTGACAACATCGCCGATATCAACATGATGACCATCGCTCTTTCCAAGGGCCGTATTTTCGAAGAAACCCTGCCACTGCTCGCAGCGGCGGGTATCGTGCCGAGCGAAAATCCCGAAGAGTCGCGCAAGCTCATCATAGGCACGAATCGTGACGATGTCCGCCTGGTGATTGTGCGTGCTTCGGATGTGCCCACCTATGTGCAATATGGCGCTGCCGACATCGGCATTGCCGGCAAGGATGTGTTGCTCGAGCACGGCGGGGCAGGGCTGTATCAGCCGCTGGATTTGCATATCGCCAAGTGCCGCATGTCGGTGGCTGTACCCGCAGGATTTGACTATGCCGCTGCAATAAAGCGCGGCGCGCGCTTGCGCGTGGCGACTAAATATCTCAACACCGCACGCGAGCATTTTGCTGCCAAAGGCGTGCATGTTGATTTGATCAAGCTGTATGGTTCGATGGAACTTGCGCCCCTGGTTGGGCTGGCCGATGCCATTGTTGATCTGGTTTCCAGTGGCGCTACTTTGCGTGCCAACCACTTGCTTGAAGTCGAAGAAATCATGCAGATTTCATCGCGTCTGGTGGTTAATCAAGCCGCACTGAAAATGAAGCGCGACCGCTTGCAGCCATTGATTGATGCCTTTGCAAGTGCCATATCAGGTGCTACTGCGCCATGATGCGACGCTTATCCACGCGTCAGCCGGATTTTCTGGCCACGCTTGATGCGCTGCTCGCTTTTGATCACGCGACAGACGATGGTATCGAGCGGACGGTGGCTGAAATTCTCGCTCAGGTGCGTCAGCGAGGCGATGCTGCCGTGCTTGAGTACACCCAGCGTTTTGACGGGCTGGCCGCCAGCGCGATGGCTGAGTTGTCTTTGTCCCCGGCTGAACTCGCCGTCGCGTTTGATGCCTTGCCTACAGATCAGCGCCAAGCGTTGGAAGCGGCTGCTGCACGCATCCGTAGTTACCACGAACGGCAGAAGATTGAGTCGTGGAGCTATACCGAAACAGATGGAGCAATGCGCGGCACGCGGCTGGGGCAAAAAATCACGCCGCTGGATCGCGTGGGCTTGTATGTGCCGGGTGGCAAGGCAGCCTATCCCAGCTCCGTGCTGATGAATGCCTTGCCCGCCAAAGTGGCTGGCGTGGGTGAGCTCATCATGGTCGTGCCCACCCCGCGTGGCGAAAAAAATGCGCTGGTGTTAGCCGCTGCCCACCTGGCCGGTGTTGATCGCGTGTTCACCATCGGTGGCGCACAAGCGGTGGCGGCGCTGGCGTATGGCACACAAACCATTCCGCAAGTCGACAAGATCGTCGGCCC
>JAUSQB010000038.1 GCA_030652715.1 Rugosibacter sp. | reverse complement strand
ATGTCGAGCGCATGAACAGCGACTCCACGCTGTATGGTGGCAGCGATTTGGGTAATTGTGGACGTGTATGCGCCGAGCCGCTGCCCTGGATGGGGCAGCCTGCGTCAGTGGAACTGGTCTTGCCGCCGCTGGCGTTGCTGGTGCTGATGCCTGACTGAGTCAGCCGACGAGCGCGTTGGCTGACCAGCGTATCAGCTGTCCAGTAGCCCCTCAGGTTTTGCAGCCAGCAAGCAATCGATTTCTGCTTCGGCCTGCACCCAGTCTGCTAACACATCACCCGGCGCGAAACTGCGCCGCTCGGCAATGTAATAGGCGGCTACCGCAATATGGTGCATGCGCTGTTCCACCGTGACGTCAGTTGTTTTCCTGGCGCGCGGACGCGGCGCTACGCGCCTGGAGGCTGTAGCCGCTTCGGCCCTGGCGGCTGGTTTTGCTGCTTGTGCCGTAACGGGTGCTATGTGGGAAGATGCCTTGGCAGATTTCTTGCGGGATGAAAGATCGGTACTGCTCTTCACTGTCGCCATTGTTGACTCCTTATCATTCAAGATTTGGAAGCATTGCCATGCAATGATGCGCATCCTGTATTACAGCAGAATGTCGAGGCCGATAGTTAATTAAAAATCATTTTGGCATGCGATGCGCAAAGCGCCGTTTAGCCCGAGCGCCGGGTCGATGACGACATGAATTGGCATGTTTGCCGCAATGGCTGCATGCTCGGCCTTGGCGTTGAAAGCCGCCAGAAATCGGCTGTGCGGCAGCAGCGGCAGCAGTTTGGCGGCGATGCCTCCAGCGAGAAAAACGCCACCGCGCGCAAGGCAAGCCAATGCCATGTCGCCGGCAAAGGCGCCGTAGGCGGTGAGAAACAGCTCCAGCGAGCGGTGTGCGGTGTTATTGGCCGTTGCTAGTGCACGCAATGCAATGTCTTCCGCTGACAGCGTTGCTCCGTTCATACACTCGTGGATGGCAGTGAGTCCTGGCCCCGAGACGACGTGTTCCCAGATCACCCTGCCGTGGCGTGCGTGCAGGAATTGCCATAGCCTGAGCTGCTCTTCATCGGCGGGTGCAAAGGCAGCGTGTCCGCCCTCGCTGGGTACGATGAGCCAGCCTTGGTTTTGTGGTGAAACGCGCGGCAGAACGATCGCCATGCCAAGACCAGTGCCTGCGCCGACGACCAGGCGCGGCGCATCGGGCAGCGGCTGTCCTGCTTGCAGAGTCACCTGTTGAGCGCTGCCCGCCGTAACTGCGCCGAGCGCGGCGGCGGTAAAGTCGTTGACCAGTCGTAGTGTCGGCAGGCCGAAGCGGCGCGAGAGTTCCTCGCGGTCGATGGTCCAGGGCAGATTGGTCAGTTTGGCTGAGCCACCATCATCGGCGATCGGACCGGCCAGCGCCAGACAACCGCGATGCACCAGGGACGGGCTGGTCTGCGTGTCGGTGAAAAAGGCCGCAAGCAGGTCGGTGAAATTCAAAAAGTCGGCGCTGGCGTAACGGCGTTGGGCAGTCAGCACGCCATTTTCCGCCAACCCCAGCAGTACTTTGGTGCCGCCGATGTCGCCGCCGAGAATCATGTGCGATTGGCAGTCATCGTTGTCGGACTACACAGCCACTGGTGCTGTGATGTGCGGATGTGGGTCGTAAGCTTCCAATGTGAAGTCTTCATAACAGAAAGAAAAAATATCCTGTACGTCAGGATTAATTGTCATGCGCGGCAGCGGCCGCGGTTCGCGCGTCAGTTGCAGTTTGGTTTGTTCGAGGTGGTTGCTGTAAAGATGGCAGTCGCCGCCCGTCCACACGAACTCGCCGGGTTGCAGTTGGCATACTTGCGCCACCATCAACGTGAACAGCGCATACGAGGCGATATTGAACGGCACGCCCAGGAAAATATCGGCGCTACGCTGGTAGAGCTGGCAGGAAAGCTTGTTGTCGGCGACATAAAACTGGAACAGCGCGTGGCAGGGCGGCAGCTTCATCTGCGGGATGTCCGCCGGGTTCCAGGCGGAAACGATGTGGCGGCGCGAATCCGGATTGTTTTTCAGGCCATAGATCAACTGCGTGATCTGGTCAATCTCGCCCGCGGGGTTTGCCGCGGAAGGATTCGGCCAGTGCCGCCATTGATGGCCATACACCGGGCCCAGGTTGCCATTTTCGTCCGCCCAGTCGTCCCAGATCGAGACGCC
>JAUSQB010000006.1 GCA_030652715.1 Rugosibacter sp. | reverse complement strand
CAGGAAACCGGCCGCGCCGGACGCGATGGCGAACCCGCCGAAGCCTGGATGGCCTATGGCTTGAACGATGTGGTGATTCATCGCCAGCGCATTGACGAATCTGTCGCCGGTGAAGAACAAAAGCGCGTGGAACGCGGCAAGCTCGATGCCTTGCTGGCCTGGTGCGAAACCACCGATTGCCGCCGCGTGTTTTTGCTCAACTACTTTAGCGAAGCCGCCGCCCCCTGCCACAACTGCGATACCTGCCTGAATCCACCTGAAATCTGGGATGGCACCCAGGCCGCGCGCAAGGCCTTATCGGCAGCGTTGCGTACCGGACAGCGCTTTGGCGCGGGGCATTTAATCGATATTTTGCGCGGCAAGGCCACCGATAAAGTGCAGCAATTCGGCCATCAGGAACTACCCACGTTTGGCGTCGGCGCTGATCTGGATGATCACGGCTGGCGTGCGGTATTTCGCCAGCTGCTCGCCACGGGCCTGCTGCATGCCGATGCCCAAGCCTATGGTGCCTTGCAGCTGACCGAATCCGCCCGCCCCTTGCTGCGCGGCGAATGCACGCTATCGTTGCGGCGAGCAGCGGCGCGTACAAGTAAAAAGTCTGTGCTGGTGAGGCGGCGGCAATCATCCACCTCGCCCGCCACGGCGATCCTTGCCAGTAGTGCACTCCATGCACCGATCATCGATGCCCTGCGCGCCTGGCGTTCCGAGCGCGCCCGCGAACAAGGCGTACCCGCCTATGTGATTTTGCATGATCGCACCCTGCATGAACTCGCCGCACGGCGCCCGCATTCAACCGGAGAACTGCTCGATGTGCCCGGCATCGGCCAAGCCAAGGCCGATCGCTATGGAGAAGCCCTGCTGGATGTATTGATAAAGAATTTATCCCCCACCCTGTGAGCGCAGACAGGCTAGCCGAGGGATAATACGTATGTAGGGTGAGCGTGCGATTCTTTCTAATTCCCCGTGTCATCTGAATGACGCAGCTCGATATGCAGAAAAACCGAAGAAAGAATTTGAATGAAACGTGTTGATGATTTTCGCCTGCAACTAGGCTCGAATGAATTAGTGCCCATCATGATAGGCGGCATGGGCGTGGATATCTCCACCGTCTCGCTCGCGCTGGAAGTCGCGCGTTTAGGCGGCGTAGGGCATATTTCAGACGCCATGGTGCCCACAGTGGCTGATCGCCGCTTTAACACCAAGTTCGTCAAGGACAAACTCAAGCTCTATAAACTTAACGTTGCCAATTCTGATAAATCCAGCGTTAAATTTGATTTAGGCGTGCTGGCCGAAGCCACCGCCCTGCATGTACGCCACGCCATGGATGCCAAGCAGGGCAGCGGCATGATTTTTGTGAATTGCATGGAAAAACTGACCATGAACGCGCCCAAGGAAACTTTGCGCGTACGCATGAGCGCCGCAATGGACGCCGGTATTGATGGCATTACGCTCTCGGCTGGCCTGCATCTGGGCAGCTTTTCCTTGATTGAAGATCACCCGCGCTTTCGCGATGTCAAGCTGGGCATCATTGTGTCTTCGCTACGCGCCTTGCAACTCTTCCTTAAAAAAGTGGCTCGCACCAACCGCCTGCCTGATTACATCGTCATTGAAGGCCCGCTCGCAGGCGGGCATCTGGGCTTTGGCATGGATTGGGCGCAATATGATCTGGCCACGATTTTTGTCGATATCCGCGACTGGCTGGCAGAACAAAACCTGTCGATCCCGTTGATTCCCGCTGGCGGCATTTTCACCGGGTCCGACGCTACCGGCTTTTTAGCCCAAGGGGCTGCAGCCGTGCAAGTGGCCACGCGCTTTACCGTCACCCACGAATGCGGCCTGCCGGATAACGTCAAGCAGGAGTACTTCAAGGCCAGCGAAGAAGACATTGTGGTGAATACCATTTCACCCACGGGTTATCCCATGCGCATGTTGAAAAGCAGCCCGGCCATTGGCGATGGCATACGCCCCAACTGCGAAGCTTATGGTTATTTACTCGATGCCAATGGCAACTGCCAGTACATCGACGCTTACAACCGCGAAGTGGCGCTGCACCCCGACGCGAAGAAAATCCGCGTTTGGGATAAAACCTGCCTATGCACGCAGATGCGCAACTTTGATTGCTGGACCTGCGGACAAGCCACCTACCGCTTGAAAGACACCACCCGCCGCCTGCCCAATGGCGACTATCACCTCTTGACCGCAGAGCAGGTTTTTCACGATTACCAGTTCAGCACCAACAACGAAATCGCATTGCCTGAATTACCTGCCTGAGTCATCTGCATAAACCGTATCATCACAGGTGCGGCTTGCATTACACCTTCGCACGTCGGCACTCTCCAGCAAAAAACGCTACAGCATTCTGCGATAAAACCAGTTCAGTCCGGCCACGGCGGCGACATTCGCCAGCGCGATCAAGGCAAAGAGTTCAGGCATGCTTACCCCAGCGGCAATCAACGCTGCTGCCCCCAGCGCGCCAATAACCATCAGCAGCGCATTCATGATGTTGTTCGCCGCGATCATGCGCGCGCGATGCGTCGGTGCGCTCTCCTGTTGCAGCAAGGTGTAAAGCGGTACGGTAAATAATCCGCCGCACAAACCCAAACCGGCTAAATCCGTCAGCACACGAAACATGCCCGGCTGCTGCAACAACGCCGTTGCGCTCAATAAGGATGGACTCGCTGCAGGCACGGTGGGCGAAGCAAGATAAAGATCGAACGCACACAGACTCAAGCCCATGCCACCGGCAAAAATCAACCAGCCCACGCGCGCGCGCCGGTGACGGATCAGCCACTCGCACAGCATCGAGCCTGCACCAATGCCGACGATAAAGGCCACTAACAACAGCGTGACGCTGGTTTCATCGCCATGCAATACTTCCTTGGCATACAACGGAATATGCACAAGAAAAATTGCGCCATACAGCCAGAACCATGAAATGCCCAAGAGCGCGCCAAAGGCGGGACGGTTCTGTCGCGCATAAGCCAGATTGCGCAAAGTTTCGACAAACGGGTTATGGTTCAGGGATAAAGTCGGCGCTGGCGGCACGGCGACAGGAATAGTGCGGGCAGCAAAATAACCACCCAAAGCAATGCTTCCACCGACCACAGGAATCCATAGCGTAGAGCCTTCTACACCGGCCAACAATCCGCCCAGCAAAGAACCTAGCAGGATGGCAATAAAGGTACCCGATTCAATCAGCGCATTGCCGCCCATCAGCTCGGCGGGGGCAAGGTGCTGCGGCAAAATGGCATACTTGATCGGACCAAAGACGGTGGAATGCAGGCCGAGTAAAAAAAGCGCCAGCAATAAAACGGGTAGCTGATGCAACCAGAATCCGATACCTGCGATAAAAACAATCAACAATTCAAATAGCTTCACCCACCGCGTGAGCCAGGCTTTGTCGTATTTATCGGCCAGTTGCCCAGCGCTGGCGGATAACAGAAAAAACGGCAAAATAAAAACACCCGCCGCCAGATTCGCCAATATGCCAGGCGAGAGCGTCGTCCAGTGGCTCGCCTGAAACGTGAGCAGCACGATCATCGCGTTTTTGATGACGTTATCGTTAAGGGCACCTAAAAACTGGGTGATGAACAAGGGCAAAAAGCGTCGCTCACGCAACAGTAACAAAGGATGACTCATGCTTTCAAAAACTCCTCGCGTCCGCCTAACCAGCGCTCCAGATGGGCATCTGCCGTCGTTGGCGCATCGCGTAATAACTGATCAGCTAATTCCCTCGCCTGTTCAACCAAGGCGGTATCCTCCAAGTCCGCATAGCGCAAGAGGGGCAAGCCGCTTTGCCGCGCGCCGATAAATTCCCCCGGGCCGCGCAGGCGTAAATCTTCACGCGCAATCTCGAAGCCATCCGTACTTTCAAAAATCACTTTGAGCCGCGCCCGCGCAATCTGCCCCAGCGGCTGCGCATACAGCAAAATGCACGCCGACTGCGCCGCACCGCGCCCGACACGGCCGCGCAATTGATGCAATTGCGACAACCCAAAACGTTCAGCGTGTTCAATGATCATCAAGCTGGCATTGGGCACATCCACGCCCACCTCAATCACCGTGGTGGCTACCAGCACCTGAATCTCATTCGCCGCAAAGGCCGCCATGACGGCGGCTTTTTCCTCGCCCTTCATGCGCCCGTGCACCAAGCCCACGCGCAGCGTGGGCAGATCATTCAGCAATTGCGCATAGGTGTCTTCTGCCGTTTGCAGTTGCAGGGTTTCGCTCTCTTCAATCAACGGG
>JAUSQB010000003.1 GCA_030652715.1 Rugosibacter sp. | reverse complement strand
GTCAAGGCATCGCGGCGATTTTCGAACGGCTTTGACCTGCTGAAAAGTCGGTGCTGGTGATACGCTGCGAAGCCTTGAGTCCGACCGAAGGAAATGCAGAACCGTTTCTGGAAAGTCCCCTTGGGGGACGGCGCGAAGCTTTGAAGCCGACCTATCGCCAAACACCTGAATGAACGCCACGGACGAATGCTCGGTTATCAAACGCCAAGGGATGTCTCCTCCAAACTTCTCGCGAATGAACAACATAACTCCGTTCACACCAGCAATTCTTGATTTTCCTTCATGTGTTGCGCTTTAAACTTACCATCGGCTGCTTGCTGCTTGATGCATACATATAATATATGTATCATTGATACATGATTTTTGAATTCGATCCAAAGAAAGCTGCGGCCAATCTGCGCAAGCACGGCGTTTCGTTCGCAGAGGTAGAACCGGTGTTTTATGACACACTAGCCCTGACGAAGGAAGACGCTGATGTCTCTGGAGAAGCGCGTTTTATAACAGTGGGCAGGGATGCCCCGGGGCGAATTCTGACGGTATGCTGGACGGAACGCGGACAAACAATCCGCCTGATTTCGGCACGTTTAGCCACTTCACATGAAAGGAAATGCTATGAAAGCTGAATACGATATGACTCATGCCAAACGCGGTGCTGTAGCATCCCCCACCGGGAAGACACGCATCACCATCTATCTGGACGAGCGCGTTCTGGATGCCTTTCGGCAACGGGCAGAACAAGTAGGGAAAGGTTATCAAACGCTGATTAACGAAGCGCTGAGCGCAACACTCGAAGAAAACAGCGCACCGGTGACAATCAGCAAACTTCGGCAGATTTTGCGCGAAGAATTGCACGCGGCCTGAACTGTCACTGCGGCCTGTGAGCGGTGGGTGATAGGGGTCGCTTTACAAATCAAGGCAAATCAAAAGGGCTCGAATGTTCTGGAATGATTGCGGAACAATGGTGTACGCACAGAAAACCACCGAGAAACCTCAACAACACATCCGCTAACTCATGATTTTGCCGGACTCAACCCGCGCGGAGCAGCGCAACAGCCTCGCGCACTATGGGTTTGAGCCCACTATCGCCATGCGTTGCGATGTCCAGTAACAAGGCTTGCCGCATGCGCGGGTCCCATGAATTTTTCAAGTGGCGGACAATATCGGCAACCGCTTGTTCATGATCAGGCATGGCTTCAAAAAAAGCGCCGATCTGGTTGGCCATTTTGATCAGATTTGCAGCATTCATTGTGTGTTCTCCAACAGCAAATGGTTTCCGGTATAAATCACGCACTGCTCATCGCGTAAAAAACCGACCAAGGTGACATTCAGTCGCTCAGCCAAACGTATGGCAGCAGCTGTCGGTGCAGACACAGCCGCCACAATGCCTACCCCCATCGCGGCGGACTTTTGCACCATCTCAAAACTGGCGCGACTGGTAATGAGGATGGCACCAGACTGCGGCTCAAACCCTGTTTTCGCCAACGCACCGATAGTTTTATCCAGCGCATTGTGGCGGCCGATATCTTCACGCACATGGCTGATCTCGCCCGCGCCATTCACCCAGCATGCGGCATGGGTTGCGCCTGTCACCTGTTGCAACTTTTGATATGTCGGCAGCCGGGCCATGCCCTGATACAGCACGGCAGGCAATATCGCCACAGGCGATAGCACCGGGGGCAAATCGCGCATGACTTGCGCCAGGCTTTCTGCCCCGCACAACCCGCATCCGGTGCGCCCCGCCAGGCTGCGACGACGCTCTTTGAGTCTCACGAAAGAATCTCCCGCCACGGACAAGCGCAGGGTAATGCCTGATTCAGAGGAGATAATTTCAACATCAAAAACATCTTTGCGCTGTTCAACAATCCCCTCGCTCAAGCTAAAACCCAGCGCGAAATCTTCCAGATCCGCAGGCGTTGCGAGCATCACGGTATGCGCAATGCCGTTGTACTCAAAGGCGACAGGGATTTCTTCGGCAATACTATCGACTTGTGTTTTCCTTAACAAACTTTGCAGCCGAATGACCGGCAGCTCAACCGTCACCTTCACGACGAAAGGCTTGCCTCGTGTGCCTGCGCCAGCAAATGCTCCTGCTCGGCGGTGAAGCGGGCAAACTCTTTTTGCCACTCTGACGCTTGCGAAGTTTGCGCCACGCGCACCAACTGCACGGCGGTCACCTTGTATTCCGGGCAATTGGTCGCCCAATCGGAATTATCGGTCGTAATCACATTCGCACCGGACTCAGGAAAATGGAAGGTGGTATACACCACGCCCGGCTGCACCCGTTCGGTGAGTGTCGCGCGCAGCACGGTTTGCCCGGCACGTGATTCAATACCCACCCAGTCATTCTCTTGAATGCCACGCTCTTCAGCGTCATGCGGATGAATTTCCAGCACGTCTTCCGCATAAAACTCGGTGTTGGCGGTACGGCGTGTTTGCGCCCCTACGTTGTATTGCGACAGCACGCGGCCCGTGGTGAGCAGCAACGGAAAGCGGCGCGTCACTTTTTCGTCCGTGGGCACATATTGGGTGATCAAAAACCGCCCCTTGCCACGCACAAAGGTGTCAATGTGCATGGTCGGCGTACCGCTCGGCGCGGCCTCGTTGCACGGCCATTGCAGGCTGCCCAGGCGATCCAGTTTCTCGTAGCTCACGCCGGAAAATGTGGGCGTCAGGCGCGCGATCTCATCCATGATC
>JAUSQB010000470.1 GCA_030652715.1 Rugosibacter sp. | reverse complement strand
CGCACCCGCATCGAAAGCAGGTTGCGCGAGTTCAAATCGGCCCTGATGGATTTGACCGAAAGTGTGTCGCGGTTGCGGGGTCAACTACGTGAGGTTGAAATTCAGGCAGAGTCGCAAATGCAGTCGCGGCAGGCGTTGATTTCCGATAACGCCCAGGTGTTTGATCCGCTGGAATTTGATCGTTTCACCTATTTTCAGGAAGTCACGCGGATGATGGCAGAAAGCGTGAATGACGTTGCCACGGTACAGCACAGCCTGCTGCTGAACCTGGATCATGCTAATGCTGCACTGACAGACCAGGCGCGGCTTAATCGCGATCTGTCGAAGGATTTGATGCATGCGCGCATGATGCCTTTCGAGAGCCTGACCGAGCGGCTCTATCGGGTAGTGCGGCAAGCTGCAAAAGATACCGGCAAACGGGTGCATCTTGATATTCGCCATGGACAGATCGAGATGGATCGTTCAGTGCTTGAGAAAATGGCTGCGCCGATAGAACATTTGTTGCGCAACTGTGTTGCGCACGGACTTGAAAGTGCAGCGCAGCGCATAGCGACGGGCAAGCCCGAGATGGGTCAGATTACCCTTGCGCTGGCTCAGGAAGGCAATGACATTGTGATCAGCATTGCGGATGATGGCGCTGGCCTGAATTTCTCTCGGATACATCAGATTGCCCTGGCGCAGGGGTTGCTGACAGGTGAGGCAGGCAATGCCGCCATCGATGAAACACGGTTGTCCGCGCTGATTTTTCACCCCGGATTTTCTACAGCGGACGAAGTGACGGCGTTATCCGGCCGTGGTGTAGGCTTGAACGTCGTGAAGAGTGAAACCGTCGCGCTGGGTGGCCGCATTGATGTACTCAGCACCGTCGGCCAGGGGACGAAATTTTTGCTCACTTTGCCGCAAACCCTGGCGGTGACACAGGTGGTTGTAGTGAATATGGGCGACCGGCATTACGCGATTCCTTCTGCAATGGTCGAGCAGGTCAATGAGTTCAAGCCGGATGCAATTGCTGCCATTCGCCAGGCAGGCGGCAACGAGTGGCAGGGGGTGCATTATCCCTGGCACTATCTACCGCACCTTCTGGGGAAGCGCCATGCCGCACCAGCAGCAGCACGACGTACGTGGCTATTGCAGATCAAAAGTGGTGCCGAGCGAATCGCACTTGAAGTCGATGGTCTGGTGGGGAATCAGGAGGCAGTGATCAAGCCCGTCGGCCCGCAATTGACACGATTACCATGGCTGACCGGAGCTACAGTGCTGGCGGATGGCGAAATTGTGTTACTGGTGAATCCTGTATCTTTGCTTGCCATGGAGGCGGGACATGCAACTGTTGTTGGTGATCTCAAGGGGGATGCGCCGCAATTTGAAGAAGCATTGGTCATGGTGGTGGATGATTCGCTGACGGTGCGCAGGATCACGAGCCGTCTACTGAACCGGCAGGGTTATCGCGTGGTGACGGCAAAAGATGGTGTCGATGCGCTCGAACAGCTCAGTGAAGTGATGCCTGATGTGATGTTGATTGATATTGAAATGCCGCGCATGGATGGCTTTGATTTGGCAAGAAATGTTCGTGCCGATGCCCGTCTTGCGGGGATTCCGTTAATTGCCATCACCTCGCGTACTGCCGATAAACATCGTCAGCATGCGACAGACGTTGGCATTGATCATTACCTGGGTAAGCCGTATAACGAAGACCAGTTGCTAGCCCTCATTGCGGGCTATTGCGATAAAAAAACAATGCACACCGGAACATTTTTATGACATCCCGCCCTTTCAAAGTACTCGGTATTCAACAAATTGCCATTGGTGGCCCCTCCAAACAACGCCTTTCGCGTCTTTGGGTAGACATGTTCGGTCTGTCGATCACAGGAAATTTTGTCAGCGAACGCGAGAACGTCGATGAGGATATTGCCGCGCTGGGTAGTGGTCCGTTCAAGGTGGAAGTTGACCTGATGCAGCCACTTGATGCCACAAAAAAACCTGCCGTGCATGAGCCGCCGCTCAACCACATCGGGCTATGGATAGACGATTTGCCGCGCGCCGTAGAGTGGCTTACCGCGCAAGGCGTGCGCTTTGCACCTGGCGGCATCCGCAAGGGCGCGGCAGGTTATGACATTACCTTTTTGCACCCCAAGGCGAATGAAGCGTTTCCGATTGCTGGCGAGGGGGTATTGATTGAACTAGTGCAGGCACCGCCGGAAGTGATTGCCGCTTTTTCCCGCATTGCCGGTTAAACCGGTAATGCGGTAGATATCAGCGCCTTTGGTCAGCGTTTAAAAAAGTCGGCGCTGGCAGAATGGCGAAAAGGATGGCAAAAAACCCGTTTTAGCCTGGCTTATTGACCTGACACCGGTTTTTCATACGCTCTTGTGCCTTCCAGCATATCCATGTCGTGGCGATATGTCGCTGTTTCGATTTCAAGAAGTCCGAGTATGGTGTGAAAGAGATTGGCATGTGTGAACTGCATAGCCCGTTTCATGCGCAGAGCCGATACATTGGCACCGTGAAAGCTTGACCCAAACCACATTACCGCAGGGATATGCAGTTGTGCCTCAGGTGCTATCATTTTTGGCAGTCCGTGCAGATAGAGCCCCTTCTCGCCAAGCGATTCGCCGTGATCGCTGACGTAGAGCAGCGCGGTCTCGAACTGATGGTCGTTCTTTTCGAGCATGTTGATGGTTTTGGCTAAAAAATCATCGGTGTACAAAATAGCGTTGTCGTAAGCATTGCCAATTTCCTCCTGCGTACACAGGCTCAAGTCGCTGCTTTTGCATGTGGGCGTGAATTTTTCAAAGGCTGGCGGATAGCGCTTGTAATATGCCGGACCATGATTGCCCATCTGGTGCATCACAATCAAAATGTCCCCCTTGGGGTGGGCGTCAATAAATGGCTGAATGGCCGAGAGCATGCCTTCGTCGCGACATTCCATATCGCAGATGGGGTTGTTCCTAGGTGATTTAAAGTCTTGAAACGGTACTCGTGCGGCCACATGTTTTGAGTCCGAGTTATTGTCCAGCCACAACACATTGACTCCACTGTATTGCAAAACATCCAGCAGATTTTCTTGTTTGTCGATGTTCGCAGCACTTGTGCCTGATTCACCGTCAAGCAAAAACATGCAGGGTATGGAAACAGCAGTTGAAGTGCCGCAGGCCCAGAAATTCGTGAAACTGATGACATTTTTTTGCTGTAACCGGGGGTTCGTGTCGCGTTGATAGCCATTGAGCGAAAAGCGGTCAGCGCGTGCGGTTTCACCGACCACCAGAATGATTAATTCACGGTCAATGTCCCAAGCAGGTATCTTGGCATCGGTGGCAACAGCAGTGATGGGGCCATTCGCCTTGGCTGCGAAGAGATGGTTTGCATACCTGATGACCGAGTAGACGTAGTAGCCAGGATTTGCGTAGCTACGCAGCACCTTGTGCTCCCTGGAAAAAGACGCGTAGAAATTCCCGAAAGCCAGCACGCTGCCAATTAGCAGAACCAGCATGATGCTGAATAATTTCAGGCGGGAAATCAGTTCGGCGCGCAGGCCATGCCACTGCAAGGGTACTTTGCCAATTGCCAGCGCAGGCACAACACCGAGAAACATGAAGTAGGCCAGCAGCTTTAACGTAAATAATTCGAGTGTTTCAGCCATGTTGGTGTGCGCCACATTGCGTAACATGTCCTCGCTGATGACGGTCCCGTAGGTATCCATGAAGTAGGCGGCGAGCGAGGACAACAGCAGAAAGGTGATCAACACGGGTTTGGTTGTTTGCTTAAAGCACAGCATGGCAAACAGCAGGACAATGACGCCGCCAAAAACGACAATCAGCGAAATCAGCGCAGGGGCGTTGTCACCCGTGATCGGGTAGGCCTTCAGTACGTTCGAGATGAACGCCACATTGCCGAAAGCGAGCAGGAATGCTGCGGTCAGAAGCAGCAAGGTATTTGTGGATAGACCGGTCTTGAGCATGGCGGGGTTTCCGTGCCAAGTTTGCACGTTTGTTGATAAGGGCGGTTTCTACCACATCGCTTTGCGCGTGGCGTCAAATTGACCGATCCCCGGTTTACCGGGCTTCGTTAAAGGGATCGCAATATCATAAGTCGGCGCTAGCGGGACGGCGGAACCACAATCCGCCGTCCCGCTAGTGCGATACTTGTTTCGCACTACCTTCAGGCCACCTTTGGGAGCTTTTTACTTGAAGGCGATGATGGGCTGATCAACTGCCAGGCTTTCACCCGGCGTTGCCAGCAGTTTTTCCACCACGCAATCGCGTTCGGCCTTGAGCACATTTTCCATTTTCATGGCTTCGATCTTGGCCAGAATTTCACCTGCCTTGACTTCTTGCCCCTCTGTCACCGCAATCTGCGTGAGCAGGCCCGGCATGGGCGACAGTAAAAACCTGGATGTATCAGGCGCCATCTTCACTGGCATCAGCGCGTGCAATTCGGCCGTGCGCGCCGACATCACTTGCACGTCAGCCTGCACGCCTGCATGAAACAGGCGATACACCAAGCCGCGACGCTCAACCTGCATGCACATCGGCTCGCCATTGATGGTGCCGAGATAGAGCGGCTTGCCAAATTGCCAGTGCGAGCGCACGGCATACTGCTGGCCAGCGAATTCAACGTCCCAGCCTTCTTCGCGCGGAGAGGGGGCGGTTACTTTGACTTCATATTTTTCCTTGCCGATCAGTACCACGAAGTCGCTGCCGGGCTGAAACTCGTGCCCGCGCATTTGGCCGACAATCGTCGCGTTACGCTTGAGGAATTGGCGGTTCATGGCGGCGGCAACAGCCACCAGCATGGCGGGGTCGTCATGCGGCACATCGGCTGCGTCAAACCCGTTTGGATATTCTTCGGCAATCAGCCCCGTGTTGAAGTGGCCTGAAACAAAGCGCGGGTGCTGCATCAGCGCGGCCTGGAAAGCGATGTTGGACGAGACGCCACGAATCACGAAACGGTTCAGGGCGTCACGCATGCGGGCAATCGCTATATCACGCGTTCCCCCGTGCACGATCAGCTTGGCAATCATCGAGTCGTA
>JAUSQB010000469.1 GCA_030652715.1 Rugosibacter sp. | reverse complement strand
TGAAAGATCGCCACCTGCTGCGAGAAGGCCATTTGGCCCAACTGGCTCTGCGAGTGCTGAGGCTGCAGGCGGAAAGTCAAGTTCAGCCGACAGCCAGGGGATCATTGGGAGCTGCGGGTTGTGAGAACACCGTTCGAACCGAGTTGCTTGTCAGAGTCTTGGTTATAGCGACTTATACTTATGTGAGCCGTCGCAGAGGGCACCGTTTTTGCTGTGCTTGCAACCGCAAAAGTAGACTGTTGCGCTTTCGCTGGCGGTATATTTTAGCGGCGAAAATGCTGATCCTTTGTGGCTTGCCATCACAGAAAGGCTGGCCGCTGGATTTGCCGCAGGAACACCAGTAGTAATCCTCGCCTGCTTCAACAGCAACAGCGAACGGTGATGTTGCGGTGATTTCCGGGTTAGTCATGATAATGCCTCTTTTATTGCGTGGGGACAATATTCGTAACCTGCTTGTTATTCGGGATCTACGCGTCGGGCACCGTTAAACCGCCGTATCCAGTAGCTATTGCTCATGCTGTCGACACGAACCCGCTCACCGGCGCGCGGAGCATGTACAAACTGATCATTGCCAAGATAAATACCGACATGCGAAAACGCGCGACGCATGGTATTAAAGAAAACGAGATCGCCAGGCTTGAGATTGTCAGAAGAGACAGATTTCCCAGCTTTGCTTTGTTCGAGTGCACTCCGAGGCAGAACCAAGCCAAACCCTGTGTGAAATACGTGACGCACAAAGCCGGAACAATCAAACCCGGATTCAGGCGTATTCCCGCCCCAACGGTAGGGTACGCCTAGCAGGTCTACTGCTTTATCAATGACGTCCTGAGCGGTTGTTGTTGCACGATCAATGAATGAAACCTGTAGCGGTGGCGGAATAAGGATGGGTTCATTGGCATGTACAAATGACGAAAATACCAAGCCAACAACAAGTAAAAAAGCATCTGCTTTTCTGGAGGAAGTTCTATGCATTGGCAGACTATAACGCTCATCTCGATATCTGTAAACCCGCAATAGCATGTCGGGTTATCCAGCACAGCTTGCTGTCAGGGCTTGCTTGCCCGTACTGAAAGAAACAAGATGGGAGTTTGTTTGAGCCCCTAAAACAGTTTGACGCCATGCGCATTTCAGGTAGAATCCGGCCTTCTTAAGTAGGCGCGTAGCTCAGCTGGTTAGAGCACCACCTTGAC
>JAUSQB010000463.1 GCA_030652715.1 Rugosibacter sp. | reverse complement strand
GCGTGGTGTCGTCTGCGCCGTGCTCACGTCCTACTGCCTGCCGGTGCTGCTGTGCGACGACAACGCCAGCGTGGTTGCAGCCGTACATGCCGGCTGGCGCGGATTGGCCGATGGCGTGATCGAAGCCAGCGTAGCGGCAATGCAAACACCAGGAGAGCAACTCATGGCCTGGCTCGGCCCGGCGATTGGCCCGACGGCATTTGAAGTCGGGGCGGATGTGCGTGATGCGTTTCTCATGCATGATAGGCAAGCAGCGCAAGCCTTTACCCCAGTTGCAGCAGACAAATGGCTGTGCGACATTTATCTTTTGGCCCGTCAGCGCCTGCAGGCATTGAATATCCGCCGTATCACCAGCGCCGACTTTCCTGGCTATTGCACGGTGCGCGATATCGACCGCTTCTATTCCTTCCGCCGCGATGGCGTCACAGGCCGCATGGCCAGCTGCATCTGGCTGGAATAACTCGCGCCATGTCCGCCGCAATTCCCTTTACCGGCCTCACGCCGGAATGCATTCTTGATGCACTGGAAAGTGTCGGCTTCCGCTGTGATGGCGGCTTGATGGCACTCAACAGTTATGAAAATCGCGTCTGGCAAATCGGCATTGAAGACAGCGCGCCGCTCATCGCCAAATTCTACCGGCCGGGGCGCTGGTCTGACGCGCAAATTGCCGAAGAACACGCCTTTGTTGCCGCCATGCTGGAAGCGGAACTGCCCGTCGTCGCGCCCTTGGTCATTGATGGGCAAACGCTGTTCACGCATGCCGATGCCAAAACGGATGCCATTTTTCGCTTTGCGGTGTATCCGCGCCAAGCCGGTCGCGCGCCGGAATTTGATAACCCGCAAGTGCTGCAATGGATGGGCCGCCTGATGGCGCGCATCCATCTGGTCGGCGAGCGCGCGCCGTTTATTCACCGCGAAACGCTCGATATGCAAAGCTTCGGCATCGAGCCGCGCGACTGGTTGCTGGACAACCAAGCGTTACCGCCGGAGCTGGAATCGGTCTGGCAAGGCGTTGCTGATCAGGCGCTCGAAGGTGTGCATTATTGCTTTGCCCGCGCCGGGCAGGTACAGCAGCTACGCCTGCATGGTGATTGCCATGCAGGCAATGTCTTGTGGACACCCGGCGAGCTGGATGAACAAGGCGGCCCTCACTTTGTCGACTTCGACGACGCCCGCATGGGCCCGGCGATACAGGATTTATGGATGCTGCTCTCGGGCGATGCCAAAGACATGGGGCAGCAGTTCCGCCATGTGCTGACCGGCTATGAAATGTTCCGCGAATTCGATGACCGCGAGCTGCATCTGATCGAAGCCCTGCGCACCTTGCGCCTGCTGCATCATTCCGCATGGCTCGCGCGGCGCTGGGACGACCCGGCGTTTCCGGCCGCCTTCCCGTGGTTTGCGACCAATCGGTATTGGGAAGAGCGCATTCTCGAACTGCGCGAGCAAATCGCCCGCATGCAGGAACCAGCTCTCCTCATGAAATGAAAGGAAAATAACCATGCGTGAAAGCAAGGTGAAGTGTCTTAGTATCGCTGGCTTCCACCAAATGGCTTATGTCGAATGGGGTGATGCGGACAATCCCAAGGTATTGGTCTGCGTACATGGCTTGACGCGCAACGGGCGCGATTTTGATTTTCTCGCGCAGGCGCTGGCGGCTGATTACCGCGTGATCTGCCCCGACGTCGCAGGCCGTGGCAAGAGCGACTGGCTGGCTAACAAATCGCTTTACGTCATGCCGCAATACTGCGCCGACATGGTTACGCTGCTGGCTCGGCTAAACGTGGAAACCGTCGATTGGCTAGGCACCTCGATGGGCGGACTGATCGGCATGGCGCTCGCCGCCCAGCCTGGCAATCCGATTCGTCGGCTGGTGCTCAATGACGTCGGGCCGGTAATCACCGCCGTATCGCTAGCGCGCATTGGCGACTATCTGGGCAAACTGCCGCGCTTTGATAATCTTACTCAGGCCGAAGCCTATGTGCGCACAATTTCCGCCCCTTTTGGCCCGCTCACCGATGCACAATGGCGGCACCTGACCCTGCATGTCGTGCGCGAAGCGGCAGACGGCAAAATCGAATTCGTCTATGACCCCGGCATCGCACAAGTCTACCGCCAAGGCCAACTGCTCGGTGGTGGCAAGGATGTCGAACTCTGGCCGCTGTTCGACGCCATTACCTGCCCTACCCTGCTGTTGCGCGGTGAAACATCCGATCTGCTGACGTCACAAATAGCACAAGCCATGACCCGGCGCGGCCCACGCGCAAGACTCATCGAAATTCCCGGTGTGGGCCATGCGCCCATGCTGATGGACGAAGGTCAAATCACACCGGTGCGGGATTTTTTGTTGAATTAATTATCCGGCCCGAGTGTGAAATCAAGGGGCGCATCGCTTTTGGTGCACCTGAATTACCTTATGGATCACGAGATCGACTTGCAGGACTTCAACACACGCCATAAGAAACATCTCGCCGACGCAGCAGTTAGTAGAGGCATAATCACATCATGCGCCGCTCCCTGAAACACTTCCTGCCTGATCCCGACATCATTCGCAGCAACCGATGGTTTGCCCCGTTTGCCAATACCCTGCTGCATCCGCGCCTGTGGCATTTGAATCGCCGTTCAGCCGCCGGGGCTGTTGCCGCCGGACTCTTCTGCGGCCTGATTCCGGGGCCATTGCAAATGCTCGGCGCAATCATCTGCGCTGTGATTTTTCGCGTTAACCTGCCGTTGGCGCTGTTATGCACGCTCTACACCAACCCTTTTACCATCATCCCGATTTACATGCTTGCCTTCGAAATCGGACGTGCCGTTCTCGGTGGCACAGCAAACTTTACTGCGCCACCTGCAATGAATGGCGATATGCTCGGCTGGATACCGGCACTGACTCACTGGGTCATCGGCCTGGGCAAACCACTGGCGCTCGGCCTCGTGCTGCTGGCCTCCCTGCTCGCCACGCTCGGCTATCTGATCATGCGCATAGTTTGGCGCTCCTGGCTGATACGCGCCCTGAAACGACGCAAACACACCAGAGAAAAAACAGCGGCGGCACAACTCACATGGCAAGAAAAATCGAATGGAGACACACAGAGTAAAACCAATCCATCCGAGACCCGACTTTAGCTTCGGTCAGAGCGCAAATCCCAATTAAATGACAATCCGCTTCACCAGTAGATTGGGATTTGCGCTCTGAACGCTAACAAGCTGAAAGATGCACCAAATGAAAGGGCCGCTACATGCGGCCCTTTTTTATGGATTTGATTTTCTCCTCAAATAAATCGCCGCCAGTTTTATCACTCCGCCAGCCGACCATCTTCAAGATGCAGCACCCGTGCGGCGCGTGCGGCGAGACTCACATCGTGCGTCACCATGATCAGCGCAGTGCCGTGTTCACGGCAGAGTTCCAGCAGCAGATCGAATACGGCATCGGCTGACGCACGATCGAGATTGCCGGTGGGCTCATCGACGAGCAGGCAGGCGGGCTGTGTGACGAGCGCACGCGCTACGGCAACGCGCTGGCGCTCGCCACCGGAAAGCGCACCCGGTTGATGCGTCAGGCGGTGACTTAAACCTACACGCTGTAATACTGCTGCTGCCTGCGCCAGTGCCTCAACACGAGCCATGCGCCGGATGAAGAACGGCATGGCGACATTTTCCAGCGCGGAAAACTCGGCCAGCAGATGATGAAACTGATACACAAAACCCAGCGCTTGATTGCGCAAGCGGCCACGCTCGGCTTCACTGGCCAGTGCCAGGTCTTTGCCTTGCAGCCACACCGTGCCTGCGGTTGGCTGATCGAGGCCGCCAAGCAAATGCAGCAGCGTACTCTTGCCCGAACCACTCGCGCCAACAATGGCCACCGTCTCGCCAGCGCCGACT
>JAUSQB010000455.1 GCA_030652715.1 Rugosibacter sp. | reverse complement strand
TCGTGTAAATGGGTGTGGATCGGAATTTCCAGTTGGGCGGATAGCGTGGCAATTTTTTCGAAGGTTTTGTCTGTCACTGTGTAGGGTGCGTGTGGTGCCAGGCAAAAGCTTAATAGAGGATGGTCTTTGCATGTGTCGCGCAAGGCCAGCCCCTTTGATAGGTAGTCATCTGCATCCACTGCGTAGTTGGTGGGGTGGTCCAGCACAACAAGGCCTAGCGCTGCACGCATGCCGGATTGACGTACGGCATCGACTGCGGCTGCCGGAAAAAAATACATGTCATTAAAGGTGGTGATGCCGCCGCGAAGCATTTCAGCACAAGCCAGAAGCGTTCCTGTGCGGACGAAATCCGCACTGAGATGGCGGGCCTCAGCGGGCCAAATGCGGTCGGTGAGCCAAGTGTTTAGGGGTAAATCGTCAGCGTATCCGCGCATGAGCGACATGGCGGCATGGGTATGCAGGTTGACCAATCCCGGCAGAAGTACATGGCCCGGCAAATCAAGTTCCTCTCGCGGCCAATAGCGCTCCAGCGCCTTGTCGTAAGGCAATATGTCAACAATGCAGCCAGCATCTACCGCCAAGGCATGATCAGATAATGTGATGCCTGTTGGCTCAATCGGGATGATCCACTTTGGGTGAATCAGCAGATCGATCGCTACTTGTGGATTTTCCGGGTTCATGCCTGAATTCAATCAGATTCAGGCCATTCAGACAACTGTTAGATTGCCCCATGCATGCTAAAATCGCCAGCTTTTACCGCTATCGTCCTGCCATTTATTGGTAAAGACCGCCGACATGACTTCGTTCGCAAAAGAAACTTTACCCATCAGCCTGGAAGAGGAAATGCGTCACTCCTATCTCGATTACGCCATGAGCGTGATTGTGGGCCGGGCGCTTCCAGATGTGCGAGATGGTCTCAAGCCGGTGCATCGTCGCGTGTTGTTTGCGATGCACGAACTCTCCAACGACTGGAACCGGGCGTATAAAAAGTCGGCGCGTATCGTTGGTGATGTGATTGGTAAATATCATCCACACGGTGATACTGCTGTTTATGACACGATCGTGCGCATGGCGCAGGATTTTTCGCTTCGCCACATGCTGGTGGATGGTCAGGGCAACTTCGGCTCGGTGGACGG
>JAUSQB010000454.1 GCA_030652715.1 Rugosibacter sp. | reverse complement strand
AAAGTCGGCGCTGGCGATACGGCGCGACAAAGCGTATTCAACTTCGGCAAACGGAGCAGTGACATGATGACTTTGTTATCAGCGGCGCAAGCCATTGATGCCCAAATGCAGGGCCCTGATGGAACGTTTACTGCGGTGACGAGCGATTCACGCGCCATCGTTGCGGGCGATCTTTTCGTGGCGATCAAGGGCGAACATTTTGATGGCCATGCGTTTGTGTCTCAGGCGATCGCCCAGGGTGCCGCAGGGGCTCTGGTCAGCCGGGAATTTGCGGCTGCGCATTCTGGCCTGCCCCTGATTGCGGTGGCAGATACGCGGCTGGCTCTGGGTGCCTTGGCAGCGGCCTGGCGCGCACGATTCACTTTGCCATTGATTGGTGTCACGGGGAGCAATGGCAAAACCACGGTCAAGGAAATGTGCGCGGCTATTTTGCATGCGCAGGGTGGCGAGGTGCTGGCCACGACAGGTAACTTGAATAATGATATTGGCCTGCCGATGACATTGCTTAAGTTGCGCGATACGCATTGCGCTGCAGTCATAGAAATGGGCATGAACCATGCCGGTGAAATCGACTATCTCACGCGCCTGGCCAGGCCCACGGTTGCAATGGTGATCAATGCCCAGCGCGCACATCTGGCAGGTTTGGGCACGGTGCAGAATGTCGGGCTGGCCAAGGGTGAAATTTTTGCCGGGCTGGGTGCGGGTGGCATTGCTGTTTTTAATGCGGATGACGCCCAGGCTGAGCTATGGCACACGCTGGCACAAAACAATTTGCAACTCACATTTGGCATGCGCGAGGCAGCGGATGTACGGGGTGAGTTTACGCCACAGGGTTTAGGTGGCACGTTGCGCTTGAGTACGCCGTGGGGTGTAACGGATATTCCGCTGGGCGTGCCCGGTCAGCATAACGCAATGAATGCCTGCGCAGCGGCTGCAGCGACGCTGGCAACCGGAGTGACGCTGAAAATGGTGGCGCAAGGCCTGGCCGGTTTTCGTGGCGTCAAAGGGAGACTGCAGCAATGCAGAGGGCAGCACGGCGCGCTCATTATTGATGACACTTATAACGCAAACCCCGATTCGATGCGAGCGGCGATTGATGTGCTGTCCGGTATTCCAGGGCGACGTATTTTTGTCATGGGCGATATGGGTGAAACGGGCGAAGCGGCTGCCCAGTTCCATGATGAAGTCGGCGGCTATGCCAAAAGCCACGGCATCGACCGGTTGCTGTGTCTGGGTGAGCTCGCTGAAGCCGCTGCGCATAACTTTGGCGAGGGCGGCGAGCATTTTGCCCATGTTGAGGCGCTCATAAAAACCCTGTGCGCCGAGCTGGATGAACATGTCACGGTGCTTGTCAAAGGCTCGCGTTTCATGCA
>JAUSQB010000450.1 GCA_030652715.1 Rugosibacter sp. | reverse complement strand
GGCATGAGCCAGTATTCGCGCAACGAGCGCAATGCCAACAGCGCCATTGTCGTTGGCATCTCGCCGGCTGATTATCCGGCACGCTATCCTGGCGACCCGCTCGCTGGCGTCGAGTTTCAACGGCATTGGGAAGCCCTGGCTTTTGTGGCCGGTGGCAGCAACTACCGGGCACCCGCCCAGCGGCTGGATGACTTCCTTGCCGGACGGCCATCCACCGTGCTGGGGTCAGTGCTACCGTCTTACACGCCGGGCATTCATCTGACCGACCTGGCCACCTGCCTGCCGGATTACGCAACGCAGGCGCTACGCGAGGCACTGCCCGCATTTAACCGCACCATCAAAGGTTTTGCGCTGAGCGACGCACTCTTGACCGGAATCGAAACACGCACATCGTCCCCCGTGCGCATCACGCGCGATGCAGATTTTCAAAGCCTGAATGTGCGCGGCCTGTTTCCCGCTGGCGAAGGTGCAGGCTATGCCGGCGGGATTTTGTCCGCCGCCATTGACGGCATCAAGGTCGCGGAAGCAGTTGCGCTTAACATGCTGCGGAGCTAATGCAGCACCGCCAACAACACTGGCTTCTGTTACTACGGATTGTTCTAAGAATGCCTCTAAAAATCCTTACACTGCGTTCTTAACCTTCTTTAGACTTGCGCAGCAGCAAGAGCCAACTCTGCTGCCCGCCGGGTTTTTCCTGCACGTGCAGGCATATGGCACAGACCACACACATACCCACGGGTGGGATCGAACGCATGCGTGACAAAATCCCCGCCACACTCACGGCATGTTGCCATTTGCAGCATTTTGGCATCAAAGAAACGCACCATGGTCCACGCCCGCGTGAGCGAAAGAACAATTTCCATACTGCCTCGCTCGATCTGCTCAACATACATGCGGTAAGACTTGATGATCAGTTCCAACCCTTTTAACTGCGTATGCTTCTGAAAAAAACGGTAATACGCCATAAACAAAGAAGCATGAATATTCGGCTGCCAGGTCATGAACCAGTCGGTTGAAAAAGGCAGCATGCCTTTGGGGGGCGACTCTCCCTTGACCTCTTTATAGAGTTTAAGCAGGCGCTCGCGAGAAAGATTGGTCTCCGCTTCGAGCAATTGCAAACGGGCACCCAGCTTTACCAGGTCAACCGCCAGACGAATTTCATTCGCCTCCGTAATAACGGATTTATTTCTCATTCGCGCCTCCGCAACCATCAAAAACTACAAGAAAACCACAGTATCAAGCAATAGTGGCAACAGGACGGCCCGCAGCGAGAATCGCTGCATGCACATGCGCAGCACCCCGGTCACGCTCGTGGTTGGCAAGCAGGTCGAGCAGCAAGGTATCGTCAAAGCGGAAATTACACAGCAGCATGTCCGAGCTGGCCATTTTGAGCACCTGCCCTGGAGTGAGGCGCGTCAGCACATCGGCAATTTCTTCGCTGATACCTAACCGGAAAATGGCTGCTTCACGATCTGCGCGAACCATGTTTTGCGCCAGCATCAAATAGGAAAGATTGACTTCTTTTATATCATTGTAGGTATCAGACTTCATCATGCACTCCATTGTGGTGTGTATTACGGATGTATCGCGGGAGTATTCATTCGCGCAACCCCAAGTCGGAATCACAGCGATTACATGATTGCACAACCAGTGACAAGAAAAATATCAACATAAAAACCATTCTATTGTCACAATCAGATGCAGGCATTTGTAAGGTTTTTACTGACATATTCACCGTATCACCGCACCAGAGAAAAGAGTAAATCGCGCATTACCCGACTGTTACAGCATCTGCAAGATATGCATGCGCAGCAACGCAAAACCATTCGACGAGTTAAACTCTCTGCATGGATACCATGCTGAAATTTTGCAGCACTTGTGGCGCACCTGTCAGCCAGCGAGTGCCTGCGGGTGATTCTGTGCTTCGTCATGTGTGCACGGCGTGCGATACGATTCATTATTGCAACCCTCGCCTGATCGTGGGCAGCTTGCCCGAGTGGGGAAAGCACATCCTGCTGTGCCGCCGCGCCATTGAGCCAGGCTACGGCAAGTGGACACTGCCCGCAGGATTTATGGAAAACGGCGAAACGGTTGCTCACGCCGCTATTCGCGAAACCTCCGAAGAAGCTTGCGCACGCATTGCGCTGGATGGCCTTTTCAGCCTGATCAGCGTACCGCACATTGATCAGGTACATGTAATCTACCGCGCGCAATTGCTTGATCTCGACTTCGCTGCGGGCGAAGAAACGCTCGAATTACGATTGTTCAGCGAAGAGGAAATTCCCTGGGATGACATCGCATTCCGCACCATATACATCACCCTGCGCCATTATTTTGCCGACCGGCGCGCAGGGCTTTTTCGCTTTCATGAAGAAACCATCTCGCCTCCGCTATCGCCCCAGCAGGACACCCGCTAAAGCGAACTGGGCCCGCGCCTCACTCATTGTTAATGTCAAACACCACCGGCAAGACGACCGAAAAAGCCTTGCCGCGCAACGCTTCTGGCACAGGCGTGCGCTGCGCACCAGCTTCTATCATGGTTTGCGCCGCCTGATCCAGCACCGCATGAGTGCTGGATTTACTCAGCGTCACCATTACTAATCCCGCGCTATCCACCGCAAGAAAAATCTCTGCCGTGCCTGACCAACCCGAGACGAGCGCCTGTACAGGGTAGCGTTTGAAGCGCCGCGCCTGTGCCGCCAACCCCAGTCGATAGCGCCGCAAGCCATCGGCGGACACCCCCTCGACGGATGGCCGATCCATCTGCCCCTCCCGCAGATCACTCGCGGCCCCCACCGTCAAGCCCGAGGCCGTGGCTGGTGCAACCGATTCGTCTAAACCAGCCGTTTGCTTCATCGGCAACGCATCGGCAGTCACAGGCAAGGCTCGGTCTGGCAGCTGAGGGGCGGGCACTTTAAGCGGCTTTTGTTCTGGGCGTGCTGGCGACATGCTAGATAAAACAGGCGGTGTCAATCGCGGATGCGGTCGCGGGTACGCAGGTAAACGGGGCTGCTCCACTGTAGCCACTTGGGTGGCTGGTGCCATAGCCGCAGGTGCCAAGCGTAAATGCGCCATCAAGTTCGGTACTGAGTCCGGTGTTGATTCCTGCAGCGCAGGCTGCAATACGCCTAACGACAGCACCAGTCCGTGCAACAAAAGAGAGCAAAACAACGCAAACCGCAGCTTTCGCCGGGTTAATACACGCTGTTCTCTGCTATCAAAAGTCATCGCACTCTGTTAAATTCATCGTATTACAGGATTCTACGAGATGAACTCCCATCCGCTGATTCTTACTTTAGATCATCATGGCGTACCGCATCGCTGGGTCACCTGGCAGCATGCGTGCATTTGTGTTGCGCGCGATCAAGTCGCGTGGGTGGCAGGCGATACCGAATTCACCTTTTACGGTGGCGAGTGCCGCAGCACCGGAACACGCTCCAGCATCTCAACCAGCAGCATTATCGCCATCCGCGGCAAAGCCCTGAGTGGCCGCGCGCTGCACCCCACACCGCCGCTATCGAACCGCGAATTATTCCATCGCGACCGTAGCATCTGCGCTTATTGCATCAAGGAATTCCCTGCCCAGCGGCTCACGCGCGACCATGTCATCCCCGTCTCGCAAGGCGGACGCGATGCCTGGATGAATGTCGTCACCGCCTGCCGCAGTTGCAATCAGACCAAAGGCGGACGCACCCCCGAGCAGGCACGCATGCACCTCGCTTACGCGCCCTATATCCCCAATAAGGCGGAATACCTGATTTTGAGCAACCGGCGCATCCTGGCCGATCAAATGGATTTTCTTGCCCGTCATGTGCCCTCGCAAAGCCGCTTGCGCTTAGGGCAAGCCTAATTTTGTAAGTCTCGACGAAAACTCACCGCAAGCGCCGCCAAACCAGACGCCTGCGATCTCAGCAAAATCCGTAGGCACGGTGCAAGCAACATGCATCACTCACTTACTTTAAAGACTACCGCTGCAAACCAAGTATTTAGCTTGTCAGGTCCCGACTCCTTATAATGCGCATCCTTGCGCGCTTTGCGTGCTTTTTGCGCTAGCCTTCGCTGGACAAACCCAAACGCCATGTCCGCCACCCTTACCGCTCTTGCTATCCAACCCAAGCCGCTGACGTCCTATCGCAAATACTGGGCGCAGCGCTTTGGCACTGCGCCATTTTTGCCCATGTCGCGCGCCGAGATGGACGTGCTGGGCTGGGATTCCTGCGACATCATCCTCGTCACGGGGGATGCCTACATCGACCACCCCAGCTTTGGCATGGCGCTGGTCGGACGGCTGCTCGAAGCGCAGGGCTTTCGCGTGGGCATCAT
>JAUSQB010000442.1 GCA_030652715.1 Rugosibacter sp. | reverse complement strand
TGAATTCCGGATGGAACTGGCAGCCGACAAACCACGGATGCTGGCTTTCGGGCAGTTCGATCATTTCGCATAGCGGCTTGCCTTCAGCCGATATGCCGGAAACAATCAACCCGGCTTGTTCCAGGCGCGGCAGATAAGCATCATTGACCTCAAAGCGGTGGCGATGACGTTCAGTAATCACGTCTTGCCCGTAGATTTTTTGCGCCAGCGAACCTTCCTTAAGCTGGCATTTTTGCCCGCCAAGGCGCATGGTGCCACCCAAATCGGAATTAGCATCGCGCTGTTCGATTTTGCCTTCGCGGTCCAGCCATTCTGTAATCAGCGCAATCACCGGATGCGGGCTATCGGCGTCAAATTCTGTGCTATGTGCGTCAGCAAGTCCGGCCACATTGCGGGCAAACTCGATCACGGCGAGTTGCATCCCTAAGCAAATGCCAAGATACGGCACCTTGTTTTCGCGCGCGTAGCGAATGGCCGCAATCTTGCCTTCGGTGCCGCGCCGGCCAAAACCGCCAGGAACGAGAATCGCGTCCATCGCCGCCAGCGCAGCGCAACCCTCTTTTTCCAGCGCTTCGGAATCAATGTAATGCACTTTCACGCAACTGCGCGTATGTATGCCCGCGTGCACCAGAGCCTCGGTCAACGACTTATAGGATTCAGTCAGATCAGTATATTTGCCGACAAAGGCAACATTCACCTCGTCTTCTGGGTGTTCGAGCGCATCGACCAGTTTGTTCCAGACGGAGAGATCAGCCGCCCGCGCGAGAATGCCGAGCGTGTGACACACAATTTCATCCAGCATCTGGTCGTGCAGCATGGAGGGAATTTTGTAAATGCTGGTGGCGTCGAGCGCAGAAATCACGGCCTCCGGCTGCACATTGGTGAATAGCGCAATCTTTGCGCGTTCGTCTTCCGGCAAGGGCCGGTCGGCACGGCAGAGCAGGATGTCGGGCTGAATACCGATCTGGCGCAACTCCTTCACCGAATGCTGGGTGGGTTTGGTTTTCAGTTCGCCTGCCGTGGGTATCCAGGGCACTAGCGTGAGATGAACGTAGCAGGCGTTGTTTTTACCTTCCTGAATGCCCATTTGGCGAATGGCTTCGAGGAATGGCAACGACTCGATATCACCCACCGTACCACCGACTTCCACAATAGCGACATCAGCCCCTTCAGCGCCACGCTTGATATAGAGCTTTATTTCATCGGTGATATGAGGAATTACTTGAACAGTCTTTCCTAAGTACTCGCCACGACGCTCTTTTTTTATCACTGACTCGTAAATCTGGCCAGTGGTGAAATTATTGCGGCGCCCCATCTTGGCGCTGGTAAAGCGCTCATAATGACCCACGTCAAGATCGGTTTCGGCGCCTTCTTCCGTGACAAATACATCGCCATGCTGAAAAGTACTCATAGTGCCGGGATCTACATTGAT
>JAUSQB010000428.1 GCA_030652715.1 Rugosibacter sp. | reverse complement strand
ATGTCTTCCTGGCCGCCGACCATGCCGCGCCGACCCAGTTCAACCAGCAAATCACGCGAAGGGATGCCGTATTTTGCACCGGCGCGCTTGGCGAACAGCAAGAAAGAACCATACACGCCTGCGTAGCCCAGGGTGAGCGCATCGCGGTCAATGCGAATCGGGAAGTCCATCATCGGCACGACGAGGTCTTCGGCCACATCTTGAATCTTCCACACGTCCACACCGGTTTCAATACCCATGCGATCAAACACGGCGATCAACACTTCCAGTGGCGTATTGCCCGCACCCGCGCCCAAACCTGCGCTCGCGGCGTCAATCCGGTTTGCACCGCATTCAATCGCGGCGATTGAGTTGGCAATGCCCATGGCCATGTTGTGGTGTCCGTGAAAGCCCAGCTCGGTTTCAGGCTTCAAGGCTGCGCGCACGGCGGAGAGTCTGGCGGTGACATCATCCGGCAACATGTAGCCAGCGGAGTCGGTAATGTAGATGCAGTTTGCGCCATAGCTTTCCATCAGCTTGGCTTGAGTGACCAGGCCTTCGGGGGTGTTCATGTGCGCCATCATCAAAAAGCCGACGGTATCCATGTTCAGCTTGCGCGCCAGCGTGATGTGCTGCTCGGACACGTCTGCTTCAGTGCAATGCGTCGCGACACGAATAGTAGTCACACCCAGACCGTGCGCCATGCGCAAATGATCGACAGTACCAATACCCGGCAGCAACAGCGCCGAAATCTTGGCTTTTTTCATCAAGGGAATCACGGCACCGAGATATTCCTCATCGGTGTGCATGGGAAAGCCGTAGTTCACGGACGAGCCACCCAGGCCGTCACCGTGGGTGACTTCAATCAGCGGTACGCCTGCCTCATCCAATGCCGTGGCAATCGAGCGCATTTGTTCCAGCGTCATTTGATGACGTTTGGGGTGCATGCCATCACGCAAGGTCATGTCATGGACGGTGATTTTTTTGCCTTTTAAATTCATGATAGTTCTCCTTAGGCTGCCAGCGCAGCAACGGGTTCCAGAACAAGTTTGCCAGCAATGATTTCTTCGGCAAACATCTCAGCAGTACGTGCAGCGGCGGCAGTCATGATGTCCAGATTGCCGGCATATTTGGGCAGATAATCACCCAGGCCTTCCACTTCCATATAAATCGAGACACGGTTGCCATCAAAAATCGGGCCATTGACCAGCCGGTAACCCGGCACATATTTTTGCACTTCCTTGATCATGTCGTGAATCGAGGCGGTGATTTTGGCTTGATCGGGCTCGGTTTCAGTCAGGCAATGCACGGTGTCGCGCATGATGAGCGGCGGCTCAGCCGGATTGATGATGATGATCGCCTTGCCTTGCTTGGCGCCACCAACTTTTTCGATCCCGCCTGCCGTGGTGCGGGTGAATTCGTCGATGTTTTTACGCGTGCCGGGGCCGGCTGATTTGGATGACACCGTAGCGACAATTTCGCCATACTTCACGGGCTGCACACGGGAGACCGCCGCGACCAGAGGAATGGTTGCCTGCCCGCCGCAAGTCACCATATTCACGTTCATTTCGCGCTTGCCGACGTGATCTTTCAAATTGACCGGCGGAATGCAAAACGGGCCAATCGCAGCGGGCGTCAAGTCAATCATCAGGACACCCAGTTCATTGAGCTTGCGGCTGTTTTCAGCATGCACGTAAGCGCTGGTGGCATCAAACGCGATTTGAATATTGTCTTCTTTCACGTGCGGCAACAAGCCATCCACGCCTTCGGCGGTGACTTTCATGCCCATGTCAGCCGCGCGCTTCAAGCCATCCGACGTCGGGTCGATACCGACCATCCATACCGGCTCCAACACAGGGCTACGCTTGAGTTTATAGAGCAGATCGGTGCCGATATTGCCGGGGCCGATTAATGCACAACGGATTTTTTTCATCTCGAACTCCTGAAAAATTAAATGGTAATGAAAATGGGATTAAAGCAGGCTGCGAACAATGCCACCTTCGGCATGAATCGCTGCACCATTGGTTGCTGCCGACAACGGACTGCATAGATAAGTCACCGTACTGGCAATTTCTGCAGGATCAATCAGCCGTTTAAGTATTGAGGTAGGGCGAGCAACAGCAAACAGCTGCTGCTCCATCTCGGCAAAGCTGATATTTTTTTGCCGTGCCATTTCTTCAAGATACCCGCCCACGCCTTCGGTGCGAGTCGGCCCTGGTAACACGGCGTTAACCGTGACACGCGTGCCAACACAAGTTTCAGCCAAGCCACGGGAGACAGACAACTGTGCTGATTTTGTCATGCCGTAATGCACCATCTCAGCGGGCGGACATACACCCGATTCGCTGGAAATGAAAATGATACGCCCCCAGTCTCGGGTTTTCATTTGCGGCAGATAGTGACGCGCCAAGCGCACGCCACTCATCACATTCACCTCGAAAAAGCGGAACCATTCGCTGTCATCTATCGCCTCAAACGGCACGGCGGCGAAAATGCCGAGGTTATTGACCAGCACATCCACCTCAGGACAAGCAGCCAGTAATTGCGCCACGCCCGCTGCGGTGGATAAATCAGCCGCAATGCCGGTGACATTAGCCTGTGGCTGCGCCGCCTTTAAACGAACCAAAGCGTCATTCACTCGCGCCTGCGTGCGCCCGTTGAGGACAACGTGCGCACCTTCAGCCGCTAACGCGCTGGCAATGGCAAAGCCAATACCAGCCGTAGAGCCGGTCACCAGTGCGCGTTTCGCATTAAGTTGTAAATCCACTCTGAGCTCGCTTAAACGAAGCGCACGGAACAGCTGCCAATGCCGCCAATCGTGACGCGAAAATTATCGCCTGCTGCAATGGGGAACATGGCGGCCAGAGAGCCCGACAATACAATCTCACCTGCCTTGAGCGGAATGCCTAATGCGCCCAGTGTGTTGGCCAGCCAGGCGATAGCATTCACGGGGGAGGCCATGGTGGCCGCGCCTGAACCCGTGCCGACAATTTCGCCATTGCGCTCAACCAGCATGCCGCAAGTCATCAAATCCACCTTGCGCACATCCACCAGTTGATCGCCCAGCACCATGACACCGCACGAGGCATTATCTGCCACAGTATCCTGAACCTTGATTTTCCAGTCGCGAATGCGTGAATCGACAATTTCGAAACAAGCAATCACACCTTCGGTGGCCGCCAACACATCAGCACCTGTGACGCCTGGACCCATCAAGTCTTTTTTCATGACAAAGGCAATTTCGCCTTCCGCCTTGGGCTGGATCAGTGATTTGTACTCGATGGCTTCGCCTTCGTTGTAAATCATGTCGTCCAGCAAAATGCCGAAGTCAGGCTGATTCACGCCCAGCATATTCATCACCACCTTGCTGGTCACGCCGATTTTTTTGCCAACGATGCGTGCGCCTTTTTCAATGCGCCGCGCGACGAGCTGGCTTTGAATCTGATAGCCGTCGTTGATCGTGATGTCCGCATAACGGTTGGTCAATGGCTCAATGACTTGCCCCGTGATGAGCGCTTGGTACAGTTCGTCGCCTAACAGCTGGATGGTTTGCTTATCCATGATTTTCCTTAAAGTTTGATACAGATGTTTTTAAGTTCCGTGTAAAACTCAAGCGAGTGCACGCCGCCTTCGCGGCCGATACCGGATTGCTTGGCGCCGCCAAACGGGGTGCGCAAATCACGCAGGAACCAGCTGTTGACCCAGGCAATGCCGACTTCCATTTTCGCCGCCACGCGGTGGGCGCGAGAAAGATTCTGCGTCCAGATCGCGGTGGCCAAGCCATACTCGTTATCGTTCGCCCGCGCCAGCACTTCTTCTTCGGTATCAAAGGGGGCAATGTGGCAGCAAGGGCCGAACACTTCTTCTTTGACGACCGATGCGGTTTCCGGCAAGCCCGTCCAGATGGTGGGCTGCGCCCAGCAACCGTTCGCCAATTCACCTGGCATATCGGGCACGCCGCCACCGGTGACAATAGTTGCGCCTTCCGTCTTGGCTTTGGCGTAATACGACAACACTTTTTGCTGATGCTCCTTGCTGATCAAGGGACCCATGTTGGCGGTTTCATCATCCGGCACACCGAGCTTCAAGCCTTCGGCGCCTTTTTTCATCGCCGCGACAAACTGCTCGAAAATCGGCCGTTCGACATACACGCGCTCGGTGCCCAAACACACCTGGCCACAGTTGGCAAAAGCCGAACGCATGGTGCCTTCAACCGCGGCATCAAAATCGCAATCGGCAAATACGATAGCGGCATTTTTGCCACCCATCTCCAATGAGACAGGGCGCGCGCCAGTGGCTGCGGCTTTCATGATGATTTCGCCGGTGCGCGTCTCGCCGGTGAAGGTAATCGCATTCACGCCAGGATGGCCTGTGAGGAAAGCCCCGGCGGAGTTAGGACCAAAGCCATTGACCACGTTATAAACGCCTTTGGGCATGCCCACTTTATTCATGACTTCACCCAGCAGCAGCGCGGTTTGCGGCGTTTCTTCCGACGGCTTGATCACCACGGTGTTGCCGCAAGCCAAGGCCGGGCCCACTTTCCAGGTCATCAGCAACAAGGGCAGGTTCCACGGGCAAACCACACCGACCACACCCACGGGAGAACGGTAACCGTAGTTGATCGCGCCTTTGCCGTCCGGTGTTGCCGTCTCGAAAAATTCCGTCGGCACGTTTTTCACGACGTCAGCAAACACCTTGAAGTTCGCCGCGCCGCGCGGGATGTCAATGTGGCGCGCCAAGTTGCGGGGTTTGCCGGTGTCGGCACATTCAGCGGCTAAAAAATCTTCAAAGCGCGCATTGATTTCATTGGCCACGGCATACAACAGCTCAACACGGTCAGCCACCGCCATCTGCCCCCAGGGGCCATTCAACGCAGCGCGCGCGGCCTTGACCGCTGCATCCACTTCGGCCAAACCTGCCTCTGACACCTGCGCGATTACCGTGTTATCCAGCGGGGAGCGCTTCTCAAACCATTTTTCGGTAGCGACAAATTCGCCATTGATAAAGTTTTTTATCTGCTTCACTGTCTATCCTTTTGGCTGATTGCTTTTTTGATGACGAAACATTCGTTGATATAAAGCCAGACTTTGAACATTAAACAGAGGATTAATCACTCGTCATGCTGTCTTGAAAAGTCGGCTCTCGCAATA
>JAUSQB010000416.1 GCA_030652715.1 Rugosibacter sp. | reverse complement strand
GCCATGACCAGCTTTGCGCCATCCTTGGCAATGCCGCCATTTACATATTTGCGACCCACAATGAATCCGGTGATGTTCTGCAAGAACACCACCGGAATGCCCCGCCGGGCACATAGCTCGATGAAATGCGCACCCTTCAATGCCGACTCGGAAAACAAAATACCGTTATTGGCCACAATGCCAATCGGATAACCGTGCAAGCGGGCAAAGCCCGTCACCAGCGTCGTGCCGTAGCGCGCCTTGAATTCATCAAAGCGCGAGCCATCCACCAAGCGGGCAATGACTTCTTTCACGTCATACGGTTTTTTGGTGTCTGCCGGAACCACGCCCAGCAATTCAGCCGGGTCGTACAACGGCTCTTCCGGTGTTGCCAAATCAAGCGTCACCGATTTTTGCCAATTCAGATTACCCACAATTTCCCGCGCAATCGACAACGCATGGTGATCGTTTTCGGCCAGATGATCACACACGCCAGAGACACGCGTATGCACATCGCCTCCGCCTAAATCTTCAACACTCACGATCTCACCCGTGGCCGCTTTCACGAGTGGCGGGCCACCCAGAAAAATCGTGCCCTGATTTTTGACAACGATGCTCTCATCACTCATCGCGGGCACATACGCGCCACCCGCCGTGCATGAGCCCATGACCACCGCGATTTGCGGAATGCCCGCTGCGCTCATGGTGGCCTGGTTGAAAAAAATGCGGCCGAAGTGATCGCGATCCGGAAACACATCATCCTGAGCAGGTAAAAAAGCACCGCCAGAATCGACCAGATAAATACAGGGCAGCCGATTTTGCTGGGCAATTTCTTGCGCCCGCAAATGTTTTTTCACTGTCAGCGGATAGTAGGTTCCGCCTTTGACGGTAGCATCATTCGCCACAATCATGCATTCCACACCGCGCACACGGCCAATGCCAGTGATCACGCCAGCGGAGGGCACGCTGTTGGAGTCTGCATTCCCGCTCTCCCCGTACATGCCATACGCCGCGAGGGTGGACAGTTCAAGAAACGCTGCGCCCGGGTCAAGCAATGCATCAATGCGTTCACGCGGCAATAATTTGCCCCGTGCAAGATGTTTGGCGCGGGCTTGCTCGGAACCGCCCCGTATCACCAGCGCCGACTTTTCATGCAAGTCGTCAATCAAAGCGCGCATGGCAGCGACATTCGCTTTGAATTCATCACTGCGGGTATGTACAGCGGATTGAATAACAGACACTAAAAACCTCCTGTGGCAAGCCACTTCTCAAGTTGCGGCAAGCGATCGACGCCCCAGAATGGCTCATCATTCACCATGAAAAAAGGCGCCCCAAACACGCCCTTAAGCATCGCTGCATCGGTTTCATTTTTCAGCCGCGCCTTGACTTCAGGCTGCGCCACGGCAAGCGATACAGTATCGGCATCCAGGCCCATGCTGGCAGCAACATCACATACTACGGCTAAATCGGAAATATCCCGGTCATGCACAAACAGCGCGCGAAATATTGCCCGTGCAAAGTCATGCGCCATATCCACATCGCGTTCGCAGAGCCAGTAATAAGTCCGTGCGGCTAGTTGGGTCGGCAGCGGAAATTTGGACGGCATGGTGAATGGCAGGTTCAGATACCGCGCAGACCGCGAAAAATCACGCACGCTATAGTTGCCCTTGAGTGGCAAATTCACTAACGGGGCGGCGTTGGTTACCTGAAATATTGCGCCCAGCAAAACCGGACGCCAATGCACGATGCGCTGATAGCTGGCCGCCAGTGCATCTATTTTTTCTGCCGCCAGATAAGAATAAGGCGATGAAAAATCAAACCAAAATTCAATGGCAGAATTATTTGCCGCCCCAGCATCTGAAAGCATCGCGTTTGCTCTCACCGCGTTTCATTAAACAGCTCGCGGCCTATGAGGGCGCGACGAATTTCCGATGTGCCTGCCCCAATTTCATAAAGCTTGGCATCGCGCCACAAACGACCCGCCGGATAATCATTGATATAGCCATTGCCGCCCAGAATCTGGATTGTCTCGCCAGCCATCCAGGTGGCTTTTTCTGCCGCATACAAAATCGCTCCGGCGGCTTCTTTGCGCAACGACCTGGCCTGAGCTGGATCTAAAGTTTTATCGCACATGCGGCCTACCCCATACACATACGAACGCGTGGCTTGCCAGGTGGTGTACATATCAGCCAGCTTGCCCTGCATCAACTGGAATTCGCCGATGGGCTGGTTGAACTGCTTGCGCTCATGCAGATAAGGCAAGGCCACGTCCATGCACGCCGCCATGATGCCCAAGGGCCCGCCCGAGAGCACCGCGCGCTCATAGTCCAGCCCGCTCATCAATACCTTGACGCCTTCGCCCACCTTGCCCAGCACATTCTCGGCAGGCACTTCACAATTGTCGAAAAACAACGGGAAAGTATTTGAGCCGCGCATGCCCAGCTTGTCCAGATGCAGCCCGGCGCTAAAACCGGCAAAGCTCTTTTCGATAATGAATGCAGTCATGCCTTTAGCACCAGCCGCTGCGTCGGTTTTAGCATAGACAATCAGCACATCGGCGTCACCCCCGTTGGTGATCCACATTTTCGAGCCATTGAGCACATAGCGGTCGCCTTTTTTGTCGGCCCGCAAGGTCATGGAAACCACGTCGGAGCCGGCATTCGGCTCCGACATTGCCAAAGCGCCCACATGCTCGCCAGAAATCAGGCGCGGCAGAAAGGTTTTTTGCTGCACATCAGTACCATTGCGCCGGATCTGATTCACGCAGAGGTTAGAGTGCGCACCATAGGAAAGGCCGACCGAGGCCGAAGCGCGGGAGATTTCTTCCATCGCCACGATGTGCGCCAGATATCCCATCGCCGTGCCGCCATAGTCTTCTTCCACACTGATGCCCAACAAACCCATGTCACCCAGCTTGCGCCAGACATCCACGGGGAAAAGATTATCTTTATCTATTTGCGCTGCCCGTGGTGCAATTTCTTTTTTGGCAAACTGCCACACCGCATCGCGCAGTGCGTCGATATCTTCGCCGAGATTAAAATCCATTCCTATCATTGCTGAAATTCCCCGTATTTATCTTCTTGTTGATCTTGTTTTCTAATCCGCTGCCGCTGCCCTTGGCTAACTCGTGCAATAAAAAATCCGCTAACATGGCACGCATGCCTGACCGCCAGTAAAACAGCGTTTGCCAAACAACCTCCTCCGCGCTTTTGATTTTAAACACTATATCAGGGCAAACAGCCGAAGAAAGATTTTCCCCATGAATGCGCCACTGGTTTACTCGCACGACACTTCCCCTGCCACCGGGGCCACGGTTCCGATTATGCCGGGCATTGAATGGATTTGTATGCCATTGCCTTTTGCCTTGAACCATATCAATTTATGGTTGCTCGCTGAAGAAGGCGGATACGCCACCATCGACACCGGCATTGCAACGCCTGAGGTACGTGACGCATGGAACACGATTTTGGCGAACCGCACCTTGACTCGCGCCATTGTGACCCATCTGCATCCCGATCATGTGGGCATGGCCAGCTGGCTGGAGCAAGAAAAAGGCGCGCCCCTCTGGATGTCGCAGGGGGATTACCTCACTGCGACGCTCATTAACGCCGGTATCAGCCCCTTTTCAACGGCAGCTCTAATCAATTTTTTTATTCGCCATGGATTAAGTCAAACGATGTCCTCAGCTTTCGAGGAGCGCGGCAATCACTACAAAAATGGGGTGCCTGCGTTGCCGAATAGCTACCGCCAGCTGTTTGCCGGTGATGTACTGCGCATTGGCCCGCATGACTGGCGCACCATCGTGGGCTACGGTCACGCGGCCGAACACATGAGTTTGTATTGCGAAGAACTGCATGTGCTGATTTCCGGTGACATGTTGTTGCCGCGCATCTCCACCAACATTTCAGTGCATCCGGCGAACCCTTATGGCAACCCGTTGAAGCTGTTTCTTGATTCCATTGATCGCTTCCTTGAGTTGCCGCCCAACACGCTGGTGCTGCCTGCGCACGGCAGACCCTTTCGCGGACTGCACGGCCGCATTGCGCAGCTGCATGCGCATCATGCGGAACGTTGCGAGATTGTACTCAAAGCCTGTAAAGACAATGCGTTTAGCGCTGCTGAAATCATTCCAGCCTTGTTTGAGCGCGAATTCAGCGACCCGCATCAAACCATGTTTGCCATGGGGGAAGCGATCGCCCATTTGAACTATCTTGTGCACGCAGGAAAAATGCAGCGTTTAGAAACCCCCGATTTGATCCGCATTGTCAGTTAGCAAAAACAATGTCAGCCCAAGCGTCACAA
>JAUSQB010000415.1 GCA_030652715.1 Rugosibacter sp. | reverse complement strand
CATCGCCTGCATCTCGGCGAGCGATAAGGCGGCTACGATAAGCAGAATCGCATCGGCATTCATGGCGCGGGCTTCATAGACCTGGTACGGATCGACCAGAAAATCCTTGCGCAACACGGGCAGGGTGCAGGCATTGCGCGCCTGGATCAGATAGTCCGGCGAGCCTTGGAAAAACGAGCGGTCGGTGAGCACTGAAAGGCAAGCCGCGCCATGCCGCGCGTAGTCTGCGGCGATCTCGGCGGGCTGGAAATTCTCGCGTATTACGCCTTTGGACGGGCTGGCTTTTTTGATCTCGGCGATGATGGCGACGTGGTTTATCGCGTTCTCAGCGAGGTTTTCGGTATTAGTCGCCGTGTCATCATCCGCTACGGCGAGGAGGGTGTTTTTTTCCCGACCGCCCTGTAGCGCAGTTGTTTCACCAGCGCCAGCGCGATGCGTCCCTTCGGAAACTTTTCCGTTGATCTTGCGTCGTATCGCCGCAACAAAGTCGCGCGCAGGCGCTTGTGCTTGGGCTTCACGGCGTATCGCATCTAACGGTTTAACGGTTAGCGCTGCTGCGACTTCTTCGCGTTTAACGGCGAGAATTTTATTCAGGATGTCAGACATTCAATGTGGGTCTCAAGCAAATTTTTGAGTGAAGGTAACAAAGGCGTTGAGTTTTTCACGCGCCGCGCCTGAGGCCATCACGTCACGCGCACGGTGTATGCCCTCGGCGATGGAATCCGTCAGGTTGGCCGTGTACAAGGCTGCACCGGCATTCAGCGCCACAATGTCACGCGCAGCGCCTGGCTTGTTTTCCAGGGCGCCGATCAGCATGGCTTTGGATTCAGCCGCATTCGCTACACGCAGGCTGCGGTTGGAAATCATGCCCAGACCAAAATCTTCCGGATGAACTTCATACTCGGTAATCTGGCCGTTTTTTAATTCGCCCACCAAGGTGGTAGCCCCGAGCGAGATTTCATCCATGCCATCCTTGCCCCACACCACCAGCACGTGATCCGCGCCCAGTCGCTGCATCACGCGCACCTGAATGCCGACCAAATCGGGGTGAAACACACCCATCAAGGTGTTGGGCGCGTCCGCCGGATTGGTGAGCGGCCCGAGGATATTGAACAGTGTGCGCACGCCCATTTCGCGGCGCACGGCGGCGACATTTTTCATCGCCGGATGATGGTTCGGCGCGAACATGAAACCGCAGCCTATGGTCTCGATGCACTCGGCTACTTGTTGCGGGGTGAGATCGATTTTCGCCCCCATGACCTCTAACACATCGGCCGAGCCGGATTTGGAAGATACGCTGCGATTGCCATGTTTGGCGACAGTGGCACCTGCAGCGGCGGTGACAAACATGGAGGCGGTAGAAATGTTGAAGGTGTGCGAGCCATCGCCGCCTGTGCCCACGATATCGACAAAGTGCGGGTTATGTGGTGTATCAACATGGGTTGCCAGCTCGCGCATGACGCTGGCGGCAGCTGAAATCTCGTCAATCGTTTCTTTTTTCACGCGCAGGCCTGACAAAATGGCGGCAACCATCACAGGAGATATCTCGCCATGCATGATCTGCCGCATCAAATGCAGCATTTCGTCGTGAAAAATTTCGCGGTGATCGATGATGCGTTGCAGGGCGTCTTGCGGAGTAATCATCATGTGTGGTCAGGCCGTAAAAAGTTGCGCAGCAGATCGTGGCCGCATTCGGTCAAAATGGATTCGGGATGAAACTGCACGCCTTCCACATTGAGCGTGCGATGGCGCACACCCATGATTTCACCGTCGTCCGTCCAGGCGGTCACTTCCAGACAATCCGGCAGGGTGTCGCGGCGAATCGCGAGCGAGTGATAGCGCGTGACGGTGAGGGGATTGGGCAAGCCGCGAAACACGCCCTGGTCGGTGTGATGCACGGGCGATGTTTTGCCGTGCATCAATTCTTTCGCCCGCACAATCTCGCCGCCAAACGCCGCACCAATGCTTTGATGCCCGAGGCATACGCCGAGCAACGGAATTTTGCCCGCAAATGCCTTGATTGCTTCCACTGAAATCCCCGCCTCAGCCGGAGAGCAAGGCCCCGGCGAGATCACGATGCGCGCAGGCGCCAATGCCGCAATCTCAGCGAGCGATATTTCATCATTCCGCACGACCTTCACCTCTTCACCCAGCTCGCCCAGGTATTGGACGATGTTGTAGGTGAAGCTGTCGTAGTTGTCGATCATCAAAAGCATGGGGTGGTTTTCCTTTACCTGCAATCGGTTTCCTGCCGCTACACGAATGGCAAGTTGCTATTTTCGCCCAGATTCGCTTGGGGATAAAGCATTGGACTGATAAAGGTACTTTTGAAAGCCGGAAAAGACCTTGCTGATTTCCCCCGCATCACCCAAATCCGCCACCGCATCGGCCAGCGAGTTGTGATATTTCAGGCGCAATAGCGGCGTGAGTTTTTCTGTGTCGAGTTCTTCTACCCCTGCGTTCACATAATGCGCCAGCACAAAATCAAGGAAGACCTGCTGCCGATTGTTGAAATGCGTGCTGACATTGGCCATCGCCTGCGCAGCGCGTTCTTCACGGGTGAGTGGCGAGAGCGCATAAGCCACATGTGCCAGCACATCAAACAAATCGCTTTTCTCGGCGTTGATGATGCGCTGCATTTCTAATAGTTGATCGCGGCCAAAGCCTTTTTCGGCTAGCCCCGCCAACAACTTTTTGCGCGTATCCGGCGCACTCCACAGCGCGCGCAGCTCGTCCTCGTCATGGAAAAATTCTGGCAGCTTGCCAAACATTGCCTCCATGAATTGATGGGCCGACATTGGCGTGCCATCGGGATGCCAAAAGCTCGTTGCCGTCATGTATTGAATGGTGCGCGCCTTGCCGTCGGCCAGCTTGACCTTGATCTTCTGGCGCGGCGGATAGTCCGCTGCCGGCTCGCGCTCGCGGGTTGCTGGTGGCTCAGCCAAGGGAGGTAACGGATAGTCTTTGGGTTCCGCTTCCATGGGTTCTATCGGCTCACCATCCCATTCCGCATCGCTGAAATGGTGGTGCGCTTTCACGAAATCGTAGATCGTG